>NZ_JADPKE010000043.1:0-92996 GCF_023073795.1 Bradyrhizobium sp. 159
CCCATCAGGCCTTGGCAGGACAAACTCCCAAGGCCTTCGCCGCTACCAAGACCACCGCGATCCAATCAGCGAATTATTGAACATCGACAGCAATGACGGTGGGTACGCTTGTGCCTTATATTCAGTGTCATCGCCCGCGAAGGCGGGCGATCCAGTACGCCGAGACAGTTGTGATTGATTGAGAGGCCGCGGCGTGCTGGATTCCCGCCTTCGCGGGGAATGACAGTTGTGGGTGTGGAATTTACCCCCGGTCCCTTCAAGAACTTGAACACGCCATTGGCCATCACGATGCAGCGGTCATCCACCGAGACCTCGGTGCTCATGAAGATCAGGCTGCGCGTCGCGCGCACGACGCGCGGGCGGGAGATCAGGATGTCGCCGATCTGGCCGGCCTCGACGAAATGGGTGTCGAGCTGCACCGTCGCCATGAACTCCTTACCGGAGACGTAGCGGGCGGTCATACCACAGGTGCGGTCGGCGAAGGTCATCATCACGCCGCCCTGGACCATGCCGCGGCGGTTGTGGTGCTTGTCTTCGGTGGCGAGTGCGAACTCGTAATGGCCCTCGACCTTGCGCTCCCACAAGGGGCCGATCAGGTGCATGAAGCCGGTGGTCTCGAGAATGGTCCAGCCCTCTGATTTCAGCCTTGCGGCGGCCTTGTTGGTCATGTCGTCGTCCATTCCTGTGCGGACCTTGCGATCTCATTTCATCGAGGCCGGACGTGGTGTAGTCAAGCATCATGAGACCGTTCGACGATGCCACACGACGGAATATCGCCGCCGCCTGCGCGGCCTTCGCGCGCCTGCCTGAGGAAGAAGCGCCGGCGGCATTGAAGCGTGCCGCGGTGGCAGTTGCGCTGATTGCGGCAGGCGAGGGCGATGACACTGCGTTGCTGCTGACGCTGCGCGCATCGCATCTGCGTGCCCATCGCGGCCAATGGGCCTTGCCGGGCGGACGTTGCGATCCCGGCGAAACGCCGGTCGAGGCGGCGCTGCGCGAGCTCGACGAGGAGCTTGGCCTCCGCCTCACCAGCACGGACGTGCTCGGCACGCTCGACGATTATCCGACACGCTCCGGCTATCTGATCACGCCGGTCGTGGTCTGGGCGTCGGATAGCGCCGTGATCAGGCCGAACCCGGACGAGGTCGCGTCCGTCCATCGCGTCGCGCTCGCCACGATCGAGCGCGAGAACGCTTTCGACTTCGTCGCGATCCCCGAAAGCGGGCGACGCGTGATTCGCTTCCATCATCAGGCGAGCCTGATCCACGCACCGACGGCGGCGCTGATCTACCAGTTCCGCGAGGTGCTGGCGGGTCGGCACACACGCGTGACTGAGCTGGAACAGCCAGTGTTCGCCTGGAAATGACGATGGTAAACGGCACGTTAACGTGACGGTTACCGGATGCCTGCTAAGAGGGGCAGCATGCATCACCCACCGATTCGACGCGCCCTGACGCTGGTTCCATTCGCGCTCGTGCTGCTCGCGCCCGCCGCGCGCGGCGGCGACGCGCTTCCGCCCGCCGTCAGCAATGCCAACGCTCAGCTCCTGTCGCAGTTTTTTGCGCAGGGTGGGGCCTCGCCGGCTGTGCTCGAATATCGCCGCAAGCTCGCGGAATATCAGGCGGCGCGGGCCGCCTTCGACGCCCAAGCGGGCGCCTATTGGAGCCAGATTTCGGAGAAGCGCCGCACCCGCAACGCCAAGCGGCGCAGCGGACAACAGATCACGCTCGACGATTACGTGCTGGAGCATCCGCCGCTCTACAACGGGCCGAAGCGGCCGGTGAACCCGGAGCCGGAGGAAACGCCGGAGCGCCCGCCACGAAAGCCCATTCCGGTGGTCGCTGATTTCCTGCGCGCAGCGCAGGAGCTCTACCAGTTCACGCCGCAGCGCCCGACCAACGAGGTCGAGTTCAAGCGAGCCTATGCGCGCTACGCGCTCGCCTCGGGGCTGACGCGGGAGCAGGCCGTGCGGGTCTATTCGTTCGAGACCGGCGGCACCGGCAGTTACGACGTGCAGGCGGGAATCGAGCATGGTGGCAAGCGCGCGATCTCGACCGCGATGGGCTACAACCAATTGCTCACCACCAACAGCGTCGAGCTCTTGGCCGAGCAGGGCCATGAATTCATCCGTGCGCTTTCGGAGAAGGTGGCGCGCAGCTCGGGGCCGGCGCGCCAGGCGCTCGAGCACAAGCTCGCGGTACTGAAGAAAATGGTGGCGCATGCGAAGTCGGTGCCCGACACCTGGTCCGAGCACGAGAAGATCGGCAACACCGCCCAGGGCTGGGCCATGCATGCCATGGTGCTCGACGTCGATGTCGGCCCGATGCTCCAGACCCACAAGCTCCTGACCTCGGTGCTGTTCGCGCGGGCCAAGGGCTACACCCGGCCGCTCACCGCGGCCGAGCTCGAGATGATGAACCTCACCGGCGACGGCACCGGCCTCGACATGGTGACGATGCCGCAGGCGCTGCGCGAACAGGTGCCGACCTCGAACTTCTTCCAGCGCGGCGGCTACGAGCGCAACCCGGTCGCGATCCGCCACAACACGGTGGCGAAGTTGCTGGCGGTGACGGATGAGCGCATGGACTCGAACAGCAGCAAAGCCGGCGCAACGGAGCTGGCGGGGGCGTTTTAGTTAGCGCTGTCGTAGGTTAGGCAAGCGAAGCGTACCCACCATTCTCGACCGGAATGCGCTGACCAATGGTGGGCACGGCGCTAAGGCGCCTTTGCCCACCTACGGCAGCTACATCCTCCGCTGTCATGCCCCGGCTTGACCGGGGCATCCAGAATGCCGCGGCCCCCCTCGATTCAATTACAACGGCCTCTGGAATACTCGATCGTCCGCCTTCGCGGACGATGACGCCGAGCGTGTGGCGCCGCTATCGCCGCGAGGTCAAACCCTACTGATCCGGCCCGAACTTGAACTTGCCGTCGCCTTCGAGATATGGGCCGGTGCGCATGTAGAGCTGGCCGTTGTGGCCGATGAAGAACAGCGTCCCCTTCGGCACTTTCTTGGCGCCCTTCAGCAGCTCGCCGGCATTGCTGGTGCCCATCTTGTAGGAATAGGTCTTGCCCTCCTTGTCGTAGGCGTAGCCCGTGTCGGGCTTGAGCTCCCACGGCGTTGCCGCGGTCTGCGCCAGTGCGGGCGCGGCAACGGCGCCGAGCGCGACTGCGATTGCAAATGACTTGGTTGAAAATCCCGTCATTCCCATCCTCCCACCGTCGGGACATTCCGGGTTTGAACAAATCACGAACGGTATTTCCGGGTCAATTCGCGAAAGCGCCGCAGCGCATCACGTCTCGCCCAGCGGTTTGTGATTTTCCCTTCGTCCCCTCGCGACTATGTTCCGCTTTCCGTCTAGAACGCAACTCGACAAATTATGGGTGGGGATGATTCGGATGCGCCATGTGATTAAACTCTGCTGGGCTGCTGCATTGTCACTGACGGCGCTGGCACCGGCCGCCCGGGCCGATGATTACCAGCTCAGCCACAACCAGCGCATTTCGTGCAGCCGCGGCCTTGCCCCCGGCAAGCTGAACACCGCGACCTGCAAGTCTTACACCTATCTGTTCAACACCAAGACCTCGGAATATTTCCGCTGCCAGGTCTCGCTGGCGCTGACCCGCGACAACAAGGAAGTCATCAACGTCCAGACCGACGGCGGCTGCACCAGGAAGCCGCGCATCTTCGAGACCGACGGCAAATACGATTTCGACGCCACCGAGACCGAGCCGCCGAACACCAACTCGTTCTTCGGCCCCGGCGGCTATTCGGTCTGGGCCGCCGATGCCAGCGCGCAAAAGGTGCGCGGCTGCATCATCATCTCCTCCGGCCTCGGCTCCGATATCTCCAAGTGCCTGGACATGACGTTCCAGTGAGGGTGCGCTCCCTCCTGCTTGCGGGGGAGTATTGGGGAGAGGGGCATTCGCGGTGGGGGCAATCCCGCTAGAGGAGCGAGCCTCGCGACTTCTCCGCGAGCGGAGAGGTGAGCGCTGCGCCACCTCGCCGCACCCGCCGGGTTCCCCCAAAAAATCGAGCCGGAACGGCCGTTTACCGCAGTCCTGTTTTGCCTTTTGGATGGGTTGACCCGCCCCCTTCATCCGGCCAATTTCGCCGCCGGTTTGGGGAGTACAACAACCATGAAACGGACGTTCTTCGGCGTGGCCGCGGCGCTTGCTCTGGCGGCGTCGGCACCTTGCGCTCAGGCGCAATCCTTCATCAATGTGCTGACCGGCGGCACCTCCGGCGTCTACTATCCGCTCGGGGTCGCGATCGGAAAGATCTACGGCGACAAGATTCCGAATGTGAAGACGCAGGTGCAGGCCACCAAAGCGTCGGTCGAGAACCTCATCCTGCTGCAGCAGGGCCGCGGCGAGCTCGCCTTCACGCTGGGTGACTCGCTCAAAGCCGCCTGGAACGGCGAGGAGGAGGCGGGCTTCAAGACTAAGCTCGACAAGCTCAGGACCATTGGCGCGATCTATCCGAACTACATCCAGATCGTTGCGACCACTGAGTCCGGCATCAAGACACTCGCCGACCTCAAGGGCAAGAGCCTCTCGGTCGGCGCGCCCAAGTCCGGCACCGAGCTCAATTCCCGCGCGATCCTCGCCGCCGCCGGCATGAGCTACAAGGATCTCGGCAAGGTCGAATATCTGCCCTTCGCCGAATCCGTCGATCTCATGAAGAACCGCCAGCTCGCTGCGACGCTGCAATCGGCCGGCCTCGGCGTCGCCTCGCTGAAGGACCTGTCGACCTCAAGCCCGATCACGGTGGTGTCGGTGCCGAAGGAGACCGTCGACAAGATCGGCCCGCCCTTCATCTCCGCGATCATTCCGGCCAACACCTATACCGGGCAGGACAAGGACGTGCCGACGGCTGCCGTCGTGAACTACCTCGTGACCAGTTCGGCGGTGTCGGACGATCTCGCCTATCAGATGACCAAACTGGTCTACGAGTCGCTGCCCGAGCTCGCCAACGCGCATGCAGCCGGCAAGGAGATCAAGCTCGAGACGGCCGCCAGCGGCAGCCCGGTTCCGCTGCATCCCGGCGCGATCCGCTACTACAAGGAAAAGGGGCTGATCAAGTAATACAGGTGTCATGGCCGGGCTTGACCCGGCCATCCATCCACCAGGACTCATCTTTCGATGGATGCCCGGGGCAAGCCCGGGCATGACGATTTCAGGGCGCGGGGACATATCGATGTTGCAGGCAGAGGGCACCGAAGCTGCGCCCATCAAGGTCGAGTTCGACAATTTCGAGCACGGCTTTCCGGAAGGCTTTGGTCCGGGCTGGTGGGGCCATCTCGCCTACTGGATCGGGATCGCGTTTGCCACCTTCCAGCTCTATGTCGCCGCCTTCAACTATCTGCCGAGCCAGGTGGTGCGCGGCGTCCATGTCGGCTTCCTCGTGCTGCTTACCTTCGGCCTGATCGGCAATTTCACCGCGAAGAGCAATTTCGGCCGTGCGCTCGGTTGGGTGATCGGCGGCGCCGGCTTCTTCTGCGGGCTCTATCAATGGATCTTCTATGCTGACCTGATCGCCCGTGACGGCGATCCGACGCGGCTTGATCTCGTCGTTGGCACGCTGCTGGCCGTGCTGATCTTCGAGGGCACGCGGCGGCTGATGGGCGCGGCGCTGCCGCTGATGTGCGGCGCCTGTCTCGTCTACTGGTTCTTCGGCCAATATCTGCCGTCGCCGCTCAACCATCGCGGCTATGATTTCGACCAGATCGTCACGCATCTGTCGTTCGGCACGGAAGGCTTTTACGGCGTGCCGATCTACGTCTCGGCGACCTACATCTTTCTGTTCATCCTGTTCGGCTCCTTCCTGGAGCGCGCCGGCATGATCCAGCTCTTCACCGACGTCTCGCTCGGCCTGTTCGGCCGCACCCGCGGCGGACCTGCCAAGGTCGCTGTGTTCGCCTCGGGCATGATGGGCACGATCTCCGGCTCCGGCGTTGCCAACGTCGTTACGGTTGGCCAGTTCACGATCCCCTTGATGATCAGGTTCGGCTACCGCCGCGCGTTCGCGGCGGGCGTCGAGGCGACGGCCTCGATGGGCGGACAGATCATGCCGCCAGTGATGGGTGCGGTTGCCTTCATCATGGCCGAGACGCTCGGCGTGCAATATTCGGAGATCGTGAAGGCGGCGGCAATCCCTGCGATCCTCTATTTCGCCTCAGCGTTCTGGATGGTGCATCTGGAAGCCGGCAAGCACGGGCTCGTCGGCATGAAGCGCTCGGAGATCCCGAGCGCCTGGAAGGCGCTGGTGACGCGCTGGTATCTCGTGTTGCCGCTCGCCGCCCTCGTCTACATGCTGTTCGAAGGCTTTACGCCGCTCTATGCCGGCAGCATGGGCCTTGCGCTGACGGTGGCGCTGATCCTGGGGACCAGCATCACGGCCGGCGTGTCCGCGACGGTCATTCGCTACATCTTCTGGATCGGCCTCGCGCTGGTCGTCGCCGCGCTGTCGCGCGACGGCCTCCAGATCGTGCCGGTTGCTTGCGTCGTGGTCGGGCTCATCGTGATCGCGGCGTTCGTGCGCGGCGGCTTTGCGGCGTTGCGCGCCTGCCGCGATTCCTTGGCCGAGAGCGCCAAATCCGCCATCACCGTCGGCATGGCCTGCGCTATCGTCGGCGTCATCATCGGCATGATGTCGCAGACCGGTGTCGGCACCATCTTCGGCGGCTGGGTGATTGGCCTCGGCGAGAAGAGCCTGTTCTTGGCGTTGATCATGACCATGCTGCTGTCGATTCTGCTCGGCACCGGCATCCCGACCATCCCGACCTACATCATCACCGCCGCGCTCGCCGCGCCGGCGCTCGCCAAGCTCGGCGTTCCCCTGATCGCGAGCCACATGTTCGCGTTCTATTACGGCATCATGGCCGACCTCTCGCCGCCGGTGGCGCTCGCCGCACTCGCGGCGGCGCCGATCGCGAAGGAGAACCCGGACAAGATCGGCTGGGAGGCGATGCGCATCGCGCTCGCCGGTTACGTCCTCCCCTTCATCTTCGTCTATTCGCCTGCGCTGATGCTGCAGGCCGGCGATCCCATGGCGGCCAAGCTCGGCTTCTACGGCGCGGTGGCACTCGCGAGCTTCAAGGCGCTGGTGGCGATCGCGCTGTTCGGCATGGTCGCGATCGGCTTCCTGTTCACGCGGCTGACGCTGGTCGAGCGGCTGGTCGCGCTCGGCGCCGCGTTCTGCCTGCTCGGTGAATTCCCGTTCAGCGACACGGCCGGCTTCGTGCTCTCCGCGGCGCTCGTGCTGTGGCAATGGCGCCGGCGTCCGCCGGCGGCGGTCGAGGCGGTGTGAGCCTCTGCTTGGCAACGGCAGGCGGCGTCAAGGCGCTGGCGCTGTCCGCCTTCACGTTGGCCTGGACGCATTCGATCGCGAAGGTCGAATGGCAGGAAGACTGGCGGGCCACGCCCGCCGGCCTCGAATTGGTGCAGGCCCGCGTCAAGGGCACTGGCCCCGGTATGGAGCCGCCGCCCGAGGCGCGGCTGATCGACGGCTGGTTTCAGTGGCAACCGAACCGCGCGCCGGTGCCGGAGGTCGTGCTGGGTAATTCGGGCACGGCGGGGGAGTGGCGGCTGTGCCATGCTGGAAAGTGCCGGACATTGTCGGAGATTGTCGGCCATCCGATCGGTGCTAACGTCACCAAAATGAGCATCTGCGAACAACAAGAGAAATAAGGGAGATCACAATGGATCGGCTCAACGGCAAGGTTGCCATGGTGGTGGGCGCCGGCTCGATTGGACCCGGCTGGGGCAACGGCAAGGCGACCGCGGTGACCTTTGCGCGCGAGGGCGCGCAGGTGTTTTGCGTCGATCGCAACGGTGCGGTGGCCGAGGAGACCGCGAAGATCATCAATGACGAAGGCGGCAAGGCGATGGCATTCACGGCCGACGTCTCGCGGCCTGCCGAGATCGAGGCGATGGTGGCGGCGTGTCTGAAGGCCCATGGCCGCATCGACGTGCTCGACAACAATGTCGGCATCGCCGAGATGGGCAGCGTGGTCGAGGTGAGCGAGGAGAGCTGGGATCGTGTCTTCAGCGTCAACCTCAAGAGCGCCTATTTCGCCATGAAGCACGTCATTCCCGTGATGGTGAAGCAGGGTGGCGGCTCGATCATCAACATCTCCTCGATCGCCTCGATCCGCCACATGGGCATCTCCTACGTCACCTACGGCGCCTCGAAGGCGGCGATGAACCAGATGACGCGCACCACCGCGATCGAGTTCGCGCGCCATCATGTGCGGGTCAATGCGATCCTGCCGGGCCTGATGAAGACGCCGATGGTCGAGCACTCTGCCGGGCTTGCCGCGAGCTATGCCAAGGGCGACGTCGAGGCGATGTGGCGCGCGCGCGATGCGCAGGTGCCGATGGGCCACATGGGCGACGCCTTCGACGTCGCCAACGCAGCGCTGTTCCTGGCGTCAGACGAGTCGAAATACGTGACGGGGATCGAGCTCGTGGTTGACGGCGGGATCACCTGCAAGGCGGGGGCCTAGGCGCCGCCGTCGTGCCGGATCTGCGCTTCGCTCATCCGGGACGACAGCGGAGGTTAGAGCGACCTACTGTGCCAGCGCCAGAATCCCGGCGGCAAACGCGTGCCAGGCCGCCGTCTCGCTGACCGGCCAGTTCAGCACCTTCACCGCCAGCAGTGCGAGCGTGCCGTAGATGTAGACGGGATGCACGCGCGCCATGGTGCGCCAGTCGCGCACCATGGCGACGACGAGCAGGAGCGAGGCGACGGCGGCCGGCGCGATGGTGACGGGCACCGGCGGCGGGCCCGGTGGTCCTGGAGGCGCGAGGAAGGTGAGGAACCAGCGCGCGATCGCGGCATCCAGAATTGACACCGCCGCGAGCAGCATCAGGCGCTTGTGGACCTCGGGCCTCCGAGCGTTCACAATCGCGAGCACGAATGCCATCGCGAAAAACGCGATCCCGCTCATCGGGACGATCGAGAACGCGATGCCGGCCTCCTCCTGCCCGAGCGTGGCGGAATGCTGCATCACATGCACGGAGGCCAGGAAGCCGAAGATCGTCATCGCGGTCGCGAGCGAGACGCCGGCCATGCCGAGTGCGCGGTGATTGACCACGCGGCCCGAGGCTGCGAGCCAGGTCTGAAGCACGAAATAGAGCGACCAGGTGAAGAACAAGAGACCGTGAAAATGAATCACGGGACTTGCGGAGAATGTCCGGTTGGCAAGCGGCACCCAATAGGTCGGTGCAAAGCCCAAAAACGCGGTGGCCGCGCAAGCGAGCGACATGTGGAGATAGAAATATCGTGCTGGCGACGCATCACGCGCGCGGACACGACGGTCGTCGATCAGGGTCGTCATCTGGAATGAGTCTGGCAAGGCGGGGTTTGGTTCAATCCCACTGTCGTCCCGCACAAGCGCAAGCGCTCGCGCGGAGATCCCGGATCGCGCGCGCTCTGGGCGCGCTTGTCCCGGACGATGAAACTATCCCCCCGCGCTCAATTCGGCGCGATCGAGCTCTTCCTCAAGCTTGTGGAACGCGTCGTCGCCGATCACCTCGGTCGCGCGCAGGTCGAAGATCGATTTGCGCGCGGCTTCGATGGCGCGGCGGCGCAGGGGATCGGCGGGCAGCTCGCCATTGGCGATGCCGCCGTTCGGATCGTTTTCCGCCTGCATCAGGATCGCGCGATATTCGAGCCGCAGGATTTCCGCTTCCTCCGACGGATCGCTCTCGATGGCGTCGAGCGCGGCGCGATAGGCGACCGCGCGTCCGCGCGCGACCTCGATGCCGACAGGATCGTCGTCCTTGAGGCCGAACGCCAGGATCAGCGGCCGCAGCGTCAGGCCCTGGATCACCAGCGAACCCAGCACCACCGCAAAGGCGATGAAGACGATGAAATCCCGATGTGGAAAGTGTTCCGGCAGGGCAAAAGCGGTGGCGAGCGTGACGAGGCCGCGCATGCCGCACCAGGAGATGATGAGGCCGCCCTTGGCAGAGGCGACCTGCTTCGGATCCTTCGGGCGATAGATCCGCTGCGCGATCAGCGCGCGGAGCGTCGTCCGGTAGAACGTCACCCAGAGCAGCCGGACCAGCACCACTGTGAGCAGGATCCAGGCGGCGGCGACGCAATATTCCCAGCGTACGTCGGCATCGAGCCGCGTCCAGATCGGTCGCATCTGCATGCCGATCAGCATGAAGGCGAGCACGTTGAGCACGAACACCATCGTCTCCCACACCGCATACGAGGGCACCCGTAGCCGCGCCGGCATGCGCAGCCCCGCCCTGCGTGCCATCGTCATGGCATAGACGACGATGGTGAGAATGCCGGAAAGGCCGAGATGCTCGGCGGCGATCCAGACCAGGAAGGTGGTGGCGAACTGCAAGATGATCGCGCTCGGTGCCTCTTTCACCCGTTCAATGAACAGCGGAACAATGCGGCCCGCGAGCAGGCCAGCGATGACGCTGCCAACCAGCGCTAGCGCCATGGTCGGTGCGACCTGGCTCCACGTCAGGTGCTCGGTGGCAACCGCGCCCACCGCGATGCGATAGATCAAGAGCGCAGTCGCGTCGTTGAGCAGGCTCTCGCCCTCCAGGACCTTCACCATGCGGTGGGGCAGCTTCACCTGGCTGAGGATCGCGACCGCAGCCGCGGCATCCGGCGGCGCCACGATGGCGCCGAGCGCGACCGCGGCAGCCCAGGGCATATCGGGCATCAGCCGGTGCGCGACATAGGCCACGGCGGCCGTGGTCAAGCCGACCGCGGCGACGACCAGGGTCGAGACCGGAACCCAATTGCTGCGCAGATCGCGCAGCGAGGTGTCGAACGCGGCATCGAGCAGGACCGGTGCGACAAAAAGCGCCAAAGCCAGGTCCGGCTCCAGCGTCCAGGACGGGCTCGACGGCACGAAAGCGATCAGCGCGCCACCAATGGCGAGGAAGGTCGGGTAGGGGACCTTGATCCGCCGCGCCAGCGCCGATAAGCCGACGGCGCCGAGCAGAAGCACGATGATCCATTCGAATGTCGACACGGTGATTCCCGAAACCGATTTGAGCGGCGCCACAAGCTAGCACCAATCCGGCCGTAATGATGGATAGTGGGGCGACCAGGCAAGATTGAAGGCAAGGCGTTCCGATCGTGACGAACATGCGTTCCTTTCTCATTCAACTGTCGGGCGCCGGGTTGCTCTGCGCGCTCTCGGTCGCCGCGGCCCATGCGGCGACGGGCGGCGAGCCGGTCGCGGTGGCGCAGGTCGATGTCGCGCCATGCCTTGCGGCGGCGGCGGCCGACGATTTGGACAAGGCGGTTACGGCCTGCGCGGCCGTGATCGAGCATGAGAAGACCGCGAAGGAAGCCCTGATTAAGGCGCTGGTCGCGCGGGGCGCGCTTTATGCGCGGCACGAGCAGATCGACCGTGCGATCGCGGACGACAGCCGGGCTTTGCAGCTCGATCCCGGTCTCGCCGACATCTTCAACGCGCGCGGTGAGCTCTGGCTGAAGAAGGGGGACAGGCCCAAGGCAGTGCAGGATTTCGGCGCGGCATTGAAGATTGATCCCAACCACGAGAAGGCCAAGGCCAATCACAAGGCAATGGCGCGCGAGCTCGAGCGGATCGGGGCGCAGATAGCGGTCGCCGGCAAGCCAAGCTTCAATTGCGCCCGTGCGCGACGCGCCGTGGAAAGGGCGATCTGCGGCAATCGCGAGCTCGCCGATCTCGACCGGGAGATCTTTGCCGCCAATGAGCGCGTGATCCGCGAGGCGCGCAATGCGGGTGAAGCCAAGACGCTCCAGCGCGCGCAGGATGAATACGTCGCGCGTCGCAATGCCGGATTCGGCCGGCCAGGGTACGACCTGAAGAAGGCGATGCAGGAGCGCCTGCAGCGGCTGAACGGTGTGGATGGATATTGACGGGACCTCCGCCTCTCTCCGCAAGCGGGGCGAGGAGTGCGGGCAGCTCTCCGCACGCCCGATTTGAACCCATCCTTTGCCAGCCGCGACAACGGTGAGAACCCGACGTCACGGAGCCCTATGTCATGTGCGGCACACATTCTTCCGCGCAAATGCCCTGGTTTGCCAAAATTTCGCTGCGCGCCTTCTTCCTCGGCGCGGCAATCAGCCTTGTTGATGGGTGAACGCAAGAAGGCGCTGGCCGATTACGAAACGGCCCTGCGGCTCGACCCGAGTAACGAGAATGCCGCGAGCGGCCGCCGCGCCATGATCGCCGAGATCGCGAAATTCGGATCCGAGCCGCTGCGTGCGATGAATGCGGCTTCCGGCAACGCTGCGTCGTTCGATTGCGCCACGGCGACGCGCGAGGTCGAGAAGGTGATCTGTGCCGATCCGCAACTCGGCGTGCTGGACCGCCAGATCGCTGAGACCTACGAGCGTGTGCTGCGGGCTGCGACAGCGCGTCTCGCGGCCGACCTGCGCAAAAACCAGCGCGATTTCCTCACGACGCGCAACGCGAGCTTCGGCCGCCCCGGCTATGATCTGAAGAAGGTCATGAAGGACCGCCTGCAGCGGCTCGATGCGATGGCAAGCTGAGAAGCGCTGAAGAACCGAAGTCGCACGGCTGGCTCGGTTAGCTCTCCCGCTTGCGGAAGAGGTCGACGCGTCCCCGGCGGTGCGAAGCATCGTCCAGAGCGCGGCGGGTGAGGGCCTTCCCCTCTTGGAGACTTCCTCCATAGGCCTCCCGACGCGGAGGCACCCCAGCCTCCTCGCAGGCGGAAGAGGGAGCGCAGCGCCGATGCGCGCAAGCTCTACGCCTCTCCTCCAAAAGGCCCATCCTTTTCGGCTTGAACCGCGGCCCGTTCCCGGGAAAATACCCGTCAAGCAAGGCCGGCACTTGATCCTGGTCCTGGCGGGACGCTTCTCCTGCCGTCAGGTCAAGACCAGGCCAAAGGGAACGGGAGCGCGGGAATGAACGTCCAGGGCAAGAGTCTCTATCACGAGGTCCATGCGCGCTCGCTGGCCGATCCGGAAGGATTCTGGGCCGAGGCGGCCAAGGAGATCGACTGGATCGAGCCGCCGAAAAGGATCTTCGATGCGACGCAAGGAACCTACGGCCGCTGGTTCACCGGCGGCGTGGTCAACACCTGCTACAATGCGCTCGACCGCCATGTCGAACGCGGCCGCGCCGACCAGGTCGCGCTGATCCATGATTCGCCGCTGACGGCCAGCATCACCAAATTCACCTACGCCGAGCTCTTGAGCGAGGTGCAGGCACTCGCCGCAATCATGCAGGATTTTGGTGTCGCCAAAGGCGATCGCGTCATCCTCTATATGCCGATGGTGCCGGAGGCGGTGACCGCGATGCTCGCGTGCGCGCGCATCGGCGCGGTGCATTCCGTGGTGTTCGGCGGCTTTGCTGCCAAGGAGCTCGCCACGCGCATCGACGATGCGCAGCCAAAGCTCATTCTCTCCGCGAGCTGCGGTATCGAGCCTGGCCGTATTGTGCAGTACAAACCGCTGCTCGACGAGGCGATCAAGCTCGCGAGCGCGAAGCTGAAGGCCTGCATCGTGCTGCAACGTCCGCCGCACACCTGCGACCTGACCCCGGGACGCGACTATGATTGGGCGAGCCTGCGGCGCAAGGCGCTGAACGACGGCAAGAAGGCGCCCTGCATGCCTGTTGCCGCGACCGATCCGCTCTACATCCTCTACACCTCGGGCACGACGGGCATCCCCAAGGGTGTGGTGCGCGACAATGGCGGCCACCTCGTCGCGGTGAAATGGTCGATGTTCAACCTCTATGGCGTCAAGCCGGGCGAGGTCTGGTGGTGCGGCTCGGACATCGGCTGGGTGGTTGGTCACAGCTATATCGTCTACGGCCCGCTGCTGCATGGCGCGACCTCGATCATGTATGAGGGCAAGCCGGTCGGCACGCCCGATGCCGGCGCGTTCTGGCGCGTCATCAGCGAGCACAAGGCGGTCGCCTTCTTCACGGCGCCGACCGCTTTCCGCGCCATCCGCAAGGAGGATCCGGAAGGCAAATTCATCCGGCAATATGATCTCTCGAAATTCCGCACGCTGTTCCTTGCCGGCGAGCGCGCCGATCCGCCGACGGTGGAATGGGCGGAGCAGCAGTTGAAGGTGCCGGTGATCGATCATTGGTGGCAGACCGAGACCGGCTGGTGCATCGCCGGCAATCCGGTCGGCCTCGGCATGCTGCCGGTGAAGCACGGCTCGCCGACGGTGCCGATGCCGGGGTATCAGGTCGAGATCGTCGATGAAGCCGCAAAGCCGGTCGGGCCCAACACCATGGGCTCGATCGTCATCAAGCTGCCGATGCCGCCGGGGTGCCTGCCGACGCTGTGGAATCAGGACGCGCGCTTCAAGGAAGCCTACCTCAGCGAATTCCCCGGCTATTACAAAACCTCGGACGCCGGCTACAAGGACGAGGACTGCTATGTCTTCGTCATGGGCCGTACCGACGACATCATCAACGTCGCCGGCCACCGCCTCTCCACCGGCGGCATGGAGGAGATCCTGGCCTCGCATCCGGATGTGGCCGAATGCGCCGTGCTCGGCGTCAAGGATGCGATCAAGGGCGAGGTGCCCTGCGGCTTCCTAGTGCTGAAAGCCGGCGTGACGCGTGCGCCCGCCGAGATCGAGAAGGAGATCGTCGCGCTGGTGCGCGACAAGCTCGGCCCGGTCGCCGCCTTCAAGCTTGCGATCACCGTCGGCCGCCTGCCCAAGACGCGCTCCGGAAAGATCCTGCGCGGCACCATCAAGAAGATCGCCGACGGCGAAGCCTGGACCATGCCGGCGACGATCGAGGACCCCAAGGTGCTCGACGAGATCGGCGCGGCGCTGAAGGGGCGGATGTGAATTGTGCTCTCCGGTCGTCATGCCCGGGCTTGACCCAGGCATCCATCAATGATCAGGCAATTGCCTTGATTTCGATGGATTGCCGGGTCAAGCCCGGCAATGACGAATGAGACAGGACCGATCAATGTCAGCCAAGCTCGCGCAGTATGGCGCCATCTCCCTGCTCGCCATCGCACTCTCCGCCTGCTCCGCGCGTTACCAGACGCCCGTAGCGGTCGGCGGCGACGATGACGACGCGGTTTGCCAGAGCCGCGGTTATGCGCAGGGCTCGCCGGAATACGTGGCCGGCCGCAAGGACCGTGATGTCCAGCGCAATGCAGCCACCGCGCGTGCCGATCGCCGTCAGCGTGATCTCGGCGAATACATGCTGAACCATCCCGAACGGCCGTGAGTGCCGATCCGAAATTATGGTGCCGCGGCGCTTGCTCGCATTCACGTCTCCCGTGATCCGCCTGCAACGCAGCAGTCGAAATCCTTGTCCGCTCTCTGCTCTGACGCTGACTCGCGCAACAACGCGCTAGAAATAGCTGAAGAGGAGCTGACATTGACGGTGCGGTTGGCGCCGTCACACCGGCGAATGTGATACACGGGGGGACGCGGCTATCCGGCGTGCACCGTCCGCGGATGCCGATCATGCAGCAACTTCGCCAGGTCGTCGCGATCGCCAGGGCGGTCCCTGATGGCAATCTCGAACAAGGCTTCCTGGATATCCCGGGGCATGTCGCCCCAGGCTGCCAGGACAGCGCGTCCCAGCATCAACGCAAAATGGTTTTCGTCGTCCCGCATCGCTGATCCTCCGCGCTGGAAACAATGCGAGGTCGGCCGCATCGTTCCCGGCAGAGGCGTCGCGAAAGTTCCGCTCGCAAACAAAAACGCGGCGGATCGCTCCGCCGCGTTCGAACCGGATGCGGTGCAGGGAAGTAAGCCCCTACTCCTGCTCGTCCTCCTGCTTCTTGCCGCCGAGCGTCTTGAGCTTGGCGAATACGGCGTCGACATTGAGGTCGTCGCTGGATTTCTGCGCGGGCTCGTACTCGTCCTTACGGGTGGTCTCGGAGGCCGGCAGCAGCGTGGCGCCCCCATAGGCTGCGTCGATCGGCTTCTCCTTGGCTGCGCGCTGCACCTCGAAATCGAGCTCGATCTGGGAGCACAGGCCGAGGGTGACAGGGTCGATCGGGGTCAGCGCGGACGTGTTCCAATGGGTGCGGTCGCGCACGCTCGCGATCGTGCTCTTGGTGGTGCCGACCAGACGCATGATCTGGGCGTCCTTCAGCTCAGGATGGTTGCGCAGCAGCCAGAGGATGGCGCTCGGGCGCTCGTGGCGCCGCGAGACCGGCGTGTAGCGCGGGCCCTTGCGCTTGGGCTGGGGCGGCAGCACCACCTTGCTCTCCTGGAGGCGGAGCCGGTAGTCCGGGTTCTTCTCGCCCTTCTCGATCTCTTCGCGGGTCAACTGGCCGTTGGAGAGGGGGTCCATGCCCTTGATGCCCTGGGCCGCGTCGCCGTCGGCGATCGCGCGCACCTCGAGGGGATGCATCTTGGTAAAATCGGCGACCTGGTCGAAGGTCAGCGCGGTGTTGTCGAGCAGCCAGACGGCGGTCGCCTTGGGCATCAGAGGTGCGTTGCTCATGGCAAATCTCCTTTGTGCTTCGCCCACCCCTCTGGAGGCGAAACCGGTGGTCATCAGCGATGACAGGGAATTGGCGCTATATAAGCCCGGAGGGGGTAGCCACGCAATGGTTCTGCTATAGATAGTGCCTTGACAGCGCCCGAAAGGGGGCCCAATTCCCTTTGAAGTCCCTGTAAAGTCCAGGCAGACTGTTTTAAGCCCAATCCATCCATCGACCGCCCCCGCCAGAAGGCGAAACGGGTGATTCGGTCCCGAGATCGCTCAATGTCAGCCAAACCAGACCTCAAGATCGTGCTTTGTTCTCCCCGTGGCTTCTGCGCCGGGGTGGTCCGGGCGATCGACACCGTGGAACGGGCGCTCGATAAATACGGCGCTCCCGTCTATGTTCGCCATGAGATTGTGCACAACAAGTACGTCGTCGACGGGTTGAAGAAGAAGGGCGCGATCTTCGTCGAGGAGCTCGCGGAAATCCCTGAGAATACCACCGCGCCAGTGGTGTTCTCGGCCCATGGCGTGCCGAAGTCGGTTCCGGCCGATGCCCAGTCCCGCAATTTGTTCTCGCTGGATGCGACCTGCCCGCTGGTGACCAAGGTGCACCGCGAGGCCGCGATCCACTTCAAGCGCGGCCGCGAGATCTTCCTGATCGGCCACTCCCATCATCCTGAAGTGGTCGGCACCCTCGGCCAGCTTCCGGTCGGCGCCGTGACCCTGATCGAGACCGCCGAGGACGCCAAGACCATCACTCCGAAGGACCCCAACAACCTCGCCTTCGTGACCCAGACCACGCTGTCGATCGACGACACCGCGGAGATCGTGGCGCTGCTCAAGGAGCGCTTCCCGAACATCAACGGGCCGCACAAGGAAGACATCTGCTACGCCACCACCAACCGCCAGCTCGCGGTGAAGAAGGTGGCGCCGGTGGTGGACGCCCTGATCGTGGTCGGCGCGCCGAACTCGTCGAACTCGCAGCGCCTGCGCGAGGTCGCCGAGCGCGAGGGCTGCAAGATCGCGGTGCTGGCGCAGCGCGCCGCCGACATCGACTGGGGCAAGTTCGACAACATCGCCAGCCTCGGCATAACCGCGGGAGCATCCGCGCCGGAAGTGATCGTCGAGGAGATCATGGACGCGTTCGCAGAGCGCTACACGCTGCATGTGGAGACGGTCTCGGCCGCGGAAGAGAACGAGTTCTTCCCGCTGCCGCGCTCGGTGCGCCCCGAAGCCGCCGCAGAGTAAATCTGCATGGCGGTCTACACCGACGTTGCCGCCGATGAGCTTGCGGATTTCCTGAAGCAATACGATCTCGGCGAACTGCTCTCCTACAAGGGCATCGCCGAGGGCGTCGAAAACTCCAACTTCCTGCTGCACACGAGCCAGGGAAACAAGCAGGCCTCGTTCATCCTCACGCTCTATGAGAAGCGCGTGGCGAAGAACGACCTGCCGTTCTTCCTCGCGCTGATGACGCATCTCGCCGAGCATGGCATCAACTGCCCGTTGCCGGTGAAGGCGAGGGACGGCGAGGCGCTGCGCGAGCTGGCGGGCCGGCCGGCCGCGATCATCACCTTTCTCGAGGGCATGTGGCCGCGCAAGCCGAATGTGGCCCATTGCGCCGGCGTCGGCGAGGCGCTGGCGAAAATGCACCTGGCTGGCGCCAACTTTGCGATCAAGCGCGCCAATGCGCTCTCGGTCGCGGGCTGGCGGCCGCTGTTCGATGCGGCCGCAAGCCGCGCCGACGAGGTGCAGCCGGGGCTGCGCGTCTTTCTCGCCGCGGAGCTCGATCATCTCTCGAGCGGGGTCTGGCCCACCAATCTACCGGAGGGCGTGATCCATGCCGACCTCTTCAACGATAACGTCTTCTTTCTCGGCGACCGGCTCTCGGGGATGATCGACTTCACCTTCGCCTGCAACGACATGCTGGCCTATGACGTCGCGATCTGCCTCAACGCCTGGTGTTTCGAGCCGGATCATTCCTTCAACGTCACCAAGGCGCGCGCCTTCCTCAATGCCTATGGCCGGGTGCGAAAGCTCTCCGAAGCCGAAGAGGCGGCGCTGCCGCTGCTCGCGCGCGGCGCTGCGATCCGTTTCCTGCTGACGCGGCTGGTCGACTGGCTCAACGTGCCGCCGGGCGCGCTGGTGCGGCCAAAGGATCCGCTGGAATATGTCCGCAAGCTGCGCTTCCACCAGAGCGTGACGAGCGTGCGCGACTATGGGCTGATGCCGTCAGGACTGGTGGCGTGAGCGAGCTTCCTAACGTCACGATCTATACCGACGGCGCCTGCTCGGGAAATCCCGGTCCGGGCGGCTGGGGCGCAATCCTGAAGTTCGGCGACAAGGAGAAGGAGCTGAACGGCGGCGAGCGTCACACCACCAACAACCAGATGGAGTTGATGGCGGCGATCTCAGCGCTCGAAGCACTGAAGAGGCCGTGCACGGTCGATCTCTACACCGACAGCCAATATGTCCGTCAGGGCATCACGGGGTGGATCTTCGGGTGGAAGCGCAACGGCTGGCGCACCGCCGACAAGAAACCGGTGAAGAATGTCGAGCTATGGCAGCGTCTCGATGCCGCGCTGAAGCAGCACGAGGTCCGCTGGCATTGGGTCAAGGGCCATGCCGGGCATCCGGAGAACGAGCGCGCCGATCAGCTCGCGCGGGACGGCATCGCGATGGCGCGGTTGCAGCAGAGAGTGCGGGAGTAGTAGCGCCGTCTCGGGCGTCGCCAAGCTCTCTCCAGCCGGCCAAGGCGGGCGATGACACCGGGGGTGAGGCTACTACGCCGCCCCGATCACGATCCCCACCGCCAGCACGATGGCGCCGCCGAGCACGATCTGGAACACGGCCTGGAGAAACGGCGTGTCCATGTAGCGCGAGCGGATGAAGGCGATCGCCCACAATTCGAAGAACACGACGACGCAGGCGATGGCGGTCGCGACCCAGAATGCGTTGGCCCAGCTGTCGGGCACGAGATAGGGCGCGGTGTGGCCGAGCCCGCCGAGCGTCGTCATCGCGCCGCACGTGAGGCCGCGCAGCCAGGGCGAGCCGCGCCCCGTTAGCGAGCCGTCGTCGGAGAGAGCTTCCGCAAAGCCCATGCTGATGCCGGCGCCGATCGACGCGGCAAGGCCGACCAGAAATGTCTGCCAGTTCTGATGCGTGGCGAAGGCGGCCGCAAACAGCGGCGCCAGCGTTGAGACCGATCCGTCCATCAGGCCCGCGAGGCCCGGCTGCACATATTGCAGCACAAACATCCGCCGCCGTGTCCGGTCCTCCTCGGCGCGCACGTCGGGCTTGAGGATCTCGTCGGTGAGCGCGACGGCCCGATTCTCGTGATGCCTCTCTTCCTCGGCGAGATCGCCGAGCAGGCGGCGCACACCGACATCCTCCGCCTGCTCGGCAGCCCGCGCGTAGAAGCGCTCGGCTTCGAGCTCCATGGTCTCGACTTCCTTCCGGATCGTGTCGAGCGGCAGGTTCTTGGTCAGCCATATCGGGCGGCGGCGCAGGAAGCCCTTCACGTCCTCGCGGCGGATCGGCGGCAGATGCGAACCAAAACGCTCCTCGTAGAGCTGGAGCAGGCGATGCCGGTGGCCGCGTTCCTCCTCGGCCATCTCCTCGAAGATCTTGGCCGTGTCCGGGTAGCGCTCGCGCAAGTCCTCGGCGAAGGTCATGTAGATGCGGCTGTCCTCCTCCTCGGAGGAAATCGCGACCGCAAGCACCTCGCGCTCGGTCAGGTCGGCAAAGTTCTTCACGACGGTCCTGCCATTAGTTTAGAATTATTCTAAACTATAGGTCGCCGCGGTTCCCCGGTCAAATCAGCCGGTGCGGGCCTTGGCGAGGAAGTCCAGCAACAGCCGGCCGACTTCGGCGGGCTGCTCCTGCTGCACCCAATGGCCGGCGCCATCGACGAGATGGCAGCCGAGCATCTTCGTGCACGCGCGCGCCTGCATCGCCTCGAACGCGCCGGGGCGTTGATAGGTGCCCCAATCCTGCTTGCCCGAGATGAAACAGGAGGGCACGTCGATGCCGCGGCCAGAGAACAATTGCAGTTCGCGATTGAAAGCGCCCGAGGTGCCGCAGCGATACCATTGCAGCCCGCCCTGGAATCCGGTGCGGCCATATTCGGCGCTGTAGTAGGCGAGCTCGCGGTCCGGTAGCCATTGATTGGCGGCGATCGCGCTCGGCGACGGCATCTCCTTGGCCACCGTCTCAGCCATCGTCTCGTTCAGGTCCATCACGTAATAGGTCGGCAGCTTCGCCAGTTCATTCGCCGACTATGATGCCAGCGGATACGGCTTGTTGTCGGACCAGTCCGCGCTCTTGTGATGATAGTAGGCGCGCAGGAAATCGTGCACGCCCTGCGGCGCGCAGTGCATGTCGGCGTTGGCCGCGCGTGTCGAATAGTACCATTGATAGTGTTTTCGCGGACGCGGCAGCGCGGCGAGTTCGCGATGCACGGCGTCTTCGGCCGCAGGCTTTGCCGGCGTGTCGACTGTGTTGAAAGGCAGCGGCGGCGGTCCACCGAACGGCGCGCTCATCATCGTCACCGAGCGAAACACGTCGGGCCGGCTCAGGGCGCACCAGGCCGCGACCGCGCTGCCGAAATCGTGCCCGACCACATCGACCTGTCGGTAGCCGAAAGCCGCCACCAGGGCGAGCGCATCACGTACCAGGTTGAAGAGCGAGAAGGGCGCGAGATCGCCGTCGTACTCGGCGCGCCATCCCATCGTGCGCCCATAGCCGCGCTGGTCCGGCGCGATCACGTGATAGCCCGCCGCAGCTAGCACCGGCATCACCTTGCGCCAGGAGAAGGCCAGCTCGGGAAAGCCGTGCAGCAAGAGAATGCACGGCCGGCCCCCGGTTTCGAACCCGGCTTCCAGCACATGCATGCGCAAGCCGTTGATGCCATCGACATAGCGTGCGCGGATGCCGGCGGGGAGCGGGACGTCGGGGAGATCGGCCATAGGCGCTTCCTCGTGATGGCCCGGCTTGTCCCGGCCATCTACGTTCTTCGTTGCCGTTGATTGTAAGAACCTAGATGCCAGGCACAAGCCCGGGCATGTGAAGAGAGGTCGTTCCGCTAGGCCGCCGCGCAGACGAAGCCGCTGCCCTTGCGCTTGATCTTGCCCACCGACGGCGAGGGGAAATGCGCCGTGCAGCACAGCGTGTCGGTGTCGCAATAGCGCTCCAGGAAGCCGCGGCGCGTTTTCGCCGCTGTCGCCTGATCGACGTCGAACTTCATCGACAACTCGGGATAGAGCGCCTGCAATGGCGAGTGGATGAGATCGCCGGAGAACACCGCATCGTCCTTGCCGCGTCCGACAGTGAAGGCGACATGGCCCGGCGTGTGGCCCGGCGTCGGCAGGATGCGGATGTGATCGCCGATCTGATGGTCACTGCCGACGAGTTCGTGGCGCCCCGCCTCCACCACCGGCAGCACGCTGTCGGCAAAGGGCGGGACCTCCGCCTTCGCATTCTGCTCGGTCCAGTAGTCGAACTCACGCTTGGCGAAGACGTAGCGCGCCTTGGGGAAGGTCGGTACCCAGCGGCCGTTCTCGAGCCGGGTGTTCCAGCCGACATGATCCGCATGCAGATGCGTGCACATCACGAAGTCGATGTCGTCCACCGACACGCCGGCAGCATTGAGCCCGCGCAGATACGTGTCGTCGGTCTTCATGTGCCATTTCGGCCGCTGCGGCCGCGGCTTGTCGTTGCCGATGCAACTGTCGATCAGGATGGTGTGATGCGGCGTCTTCACCACGTAGGACTGGAAGCACAGGATCAGCGTGTCCTGCTCGTCCAGTGCCTTGGCCTGCCGCATCCATGCGCGGTTCTCGGCCAGCACCTCCGCCGTCAGCCCGGGAATGAACTCCAGCGCCGGGAAGAACGGGACTTCCTGCTCGATGACGCGATGGATGGTGAGATCGCCGACGGAGTATTTGAGGCTCATGAGAGCTCCTGCGAATTATGCCGGAGGCGGCACCGAGATTTTCACGGAAGGCCGCTCCAGCATTCTCTGATGGAAGGCGTCGAGCTTGGGATAGGCTTGGCGCCAGCCGCAATCGGCGAAGCGGAAGTCGGCATAGCCGAGCACGCAAACGAGGCCGATCTGCGAGATGTCGAACGGGCCGTTCAGCACCTCTGGCATATTCTCGAAGCGTGCCATGCCCGTCCAGGCCCTGTTCCAGTGGTCGTCCGACCATGCCTGCCATTGCAGGCCCTGCGGCCGCACCATCTTCTCGTAGCGGCACAGCAGCATGGAATCGAGCATGCCGTTGAGCAGCGAGTGGTTGGTCTTGGTCTTCCAGCGCCGCGGCCCGTAGTCCGGGATCAGGCTGCCGCCGGCGATCTCGTTGAGATATTCGACGATGACGTAGGAGTCCAAAATCACGTCGCCGTCATTGGTGATCAGCACCGGCAGCTTCTTCAGCGGCGTGATGCGCGAATAATCCTCGTTGGCGGTGCCCGGCGCGACGGTTGCGGGCACGAGCTCGATCTTGTCGATCAGCCCGAGTTCGACCGCAGCGATGCGCACCTTGCGGGCGAAGGGCGAGGCGGGGGAGAAGGTGAGTTTCATCTGAATAACCTCTATCCAAACACACACGCCTCATCCTGAGGAGTGCGCCTCTTCGGCGCGCGTCTCGAAGGACGGAATGGGAGGCGTTCTCTCGTCACCCGGCCAATGCGTCGAGTGACCGTGTTATTGGCGCATCCTTCGAGACGCGCATTGCGCGTTCCTAAGGATGAGGGCGGAGAGCCTACGCCGCGATGATCTCCTGGCGCTGCTCGCCGAGACCTTCGATGCCGAGCGTGACGACGTCGCCGACATTGAGGAAGGTCGGCGGCTTCATGCCGAGGCCGACGCCGGGCGGGGTGCCCGTGGTGATGATGTCGCCGGGCAACAGCGTCATGAACTGCGACACATAGGAGACGCACTTGGCCATGGAGAAGATCATGGTCTTGGTCGAGCCGGTCTGGCGGCGCTGGCCGTTGACGTCGAGCCACATCGAGAGGTCCTGCACGTCCTTGATCTCGTCCTTGGTGGCGAGCCATGGGCCGAGCGGGCCGAACGTGTCGTGCGACTTGCCCTTGGTCCATTGGCCCAGGCGCTCGGTCTGGAAGTTGCGTTCGGAGACGTCGTTGCAGACGCAATAGCCGGCGACGTAGTTCAGCGCATCGGCTTCCGAGACATATTTGGCGCGGGTGCCGATGATCGCGGCGATCTCGACTTCCCAGTCGAGCTTGGTCGAGCCGCGCGGCTTCTCGACCGGATCGTTCGGGCCGGAGAGCGAGGTGTTGGCCTTCATGAAGATGATCGGCTCGGTCGGGATCGCAGCGCCCGTCTCCTTGGCGTGGTCGCTGTAATTGAGGCCGATGGCGACGAATTTCGAGATGCCGGTGACCGGTGCGCCGAAGCGGGGCTTGCCGGACACCGCGGGCAGCGAGGCGGGGTCGAGGCTCGCCAGCTTTTTCAGAGATTCCGGCGAATAGGCCTCACCGGTCAGGTCCTTCACATGCGCCGACAGGTCGCGCAACTGGCCGGATTTGTCGATCAGGCCGGGCTTTTCCGCACCCTTCTCGCCATAACGAACAAGCTTCATTCTCGTTTCTCCCTGGGAATAGACCGATCGGTTGAACAGCTTCATGGAACAGGGCGGCGGGAAATTCAACCGCTCACTGCCGGGCGTTTCCGCATTACACCCCCTCATCCTGAGGGCCCGCCGAAGGCGGGCATCTCGAAGGATGGCCGCGGGCGGGGCCTTCATGGTTCGAGACGCGCGAAGACGCGCTCCTCACCATGAGGAGTACCGTCACCCCAGCGCCACAAACCTGAACGCGTCGCCATCCCGCTTGATATGCCCGGCCGAGAAATGCCCGCCGATCACCAGCGTCGGCGTGTCGGCAAAGCGGCCGAACAAGTCGCGCCGCGTTTCGGCCGATTGCGCCTGGTTGGAATCCGCGGTCGAGGACCAGTCGAGATGCGCCATCTGGCAGGGGTGGTGGGCGACGTCGCCGGTGAGCAGGCCCTGCTCGCCGTCGGACTGGATCAGGATGCTCATATGGCCGGGGCTGTGGCCTGGCGTCGGGATCATGCTGATCTCGTCGTAGAGCTGGCGGTCGCTCGCGATCAGATCGGCCCTGCCGGCATCGACGATCGGCTGCACGGAATCATTGAACACCGCTGCCTTGTCCGGTTCGGCGGAGTGGTCGCGCCAGTGCTCGTATTCGGTCTTGCCGAACACGTAGCGCGCATTCGCAAAGGTGGGCAGCCATTTGCCGTCGACCAGCTTCGTATTCCAGCCGACATGATCGACGTGAAGATGCGTGCACAGCACCGTGTCGATGCTGTCAGGCGCGAAGCCTGCCGCCGTCATCGTCTCCAGAAATGGTGTGCTGCGATGATTCCAGGTTGGGACGTTGCGGCCCTGCTTGTCGTTGCCGAGCCCGGTGTCGACCACGATCCGGCGCGTCGGCGTCTCCACCACCAGCGAATGGATCGACATCTTCAGCCGGCCTTCTTCGGTGGCGAAATGCGGGATCAACCAGGGCAACTTCTGGATCTCTGCGTTCCCTGCGAGCGGCAGGATGAAGCGGGTCGAGCCGACCGTCTCCAATTCCACCACCTTCGTGATTTTGACCCTGCCCACCTTCCACTGCATCGGCGCCTTCCCATGTTCTTGTTTTGGTGCCGAAACATGCGGCCTTCCGCCATGGAGCGCAATGGATCATCTGACGCGATGCGGCGTTATCGCGGGAACCGGAGGAGGAGCCATGCCAGAGCTTGCAATATCCGCTGAAAAAGTCGCTTTTATCATCGAGAAGGCGCGCGAATTGGACGTCAAGGAGGGCGATTCCGATCCGGATTCCGGCTCGAACCCGAGCGATGACGATGCGCTCGACGTTCTCGAGGACGACGGCTCCGATCCTGTCGTCCAAGAGCTCGGGAGCTTCATGATTGCCCTGAACGAGGACGAGCAGCTCGATCTCGTCGCGCTGACGTGGCTCGGCCGCGGCGACGGCACGATCGATGATTGGGACGATTTGCGCACCCGCGCAGTGGAGGCGCGGAATGAATATCGCAGTCCGCGCCGCGAAACGGTGCACTATCTGCTCGGCGAGCCCATGCTGGGCGATCTGCTCGCCGACGGTCTCGACGCATTCGGCATCGACTGGACCGATGAGCGCACCACCGCTGATTCCTCCGCTCCAAGTCAGCAGGACGAGGACGAACCGACCAAGCAGCGGTGAGACGGAGAATGCTCTCCCCGTAAGAACGGGGAGAGCGAGATGCGCGACTACAGGGTCCCCGGGAACGCGCCGCCATCCAGCAAAATGTTCTGCCCGGTGATGAAGCCGGCCTTGGCGCCGCAAAGGAAGGCGCAGGCATAACCGAACTCGTCGGGCTGGCCGAAGCGGCCGGCGGGGTTCTGCTTGGCGCGCTCGGCCAGGATCTGCTCCGGCGTGACGCCGCGCTTGTCGGCCTCGGCCTTGGCGGTGCCGGTCAGGCGGTCAGTCTCGAACGGGCCAGGCAACAGGCCATTGATGGTGACGTTGTTGATCACGGTCTTGCGCGACAGGCCGGCGATGAAGCCGGTGAGGCCGGCGCGCGCGCCGTTGGAAAGGCCGAGGATGTCGATCGGCGCCTTGACGGCGGCCGAGGTGATGTTGACGATGCGGCCGAACTTGCGCGCCATCATGCCGTCCACCGTCGCCTTGATCAGCTCGATCGGGGTGAGCATGTTGGCGTCGATTGCCTTGATCCAATCGTCGCGGGTCCAGTTGCGGAAATCGCCGGGCGGCGGGCCGCCGGCATTGTTGATCAGGATATCAGGCTCGGGGCAGGCCTTCAGCACGGCCTCGCGGCCTGCCGGCGTCGTGATGTCGCCGACGATCTCGGTGACGGTCACGCCGGAATAGGCTTTGCGGATGTCGTCGGCCGTCTTCTTCAAGGCCTCGGCGCCGCGCGCGGTCAGGGTGACATGAACCCCGGCCTCGGCCAGCGAGATGGCGCAGGCGCGCCCGAGGCCCTTGCTGGATGCGCAGACGATGGCGCGGCGACCTTTGATCCCAAGATCCACTGTTTCACTCCCGTAATGTCAGGTAGGTTTTGGACGGCGGCTACTCTATCCAACCTCGACGCTGCTGATAAGGGACGGGCCCGCTTCAAAATGCATGGCGCGCGCTGCGGCGATGCAAATGCGGAGGCATGGTCCGGAAGAATGTATCGCGGTTTTCTAAAGAGATCATGCCCAAACAACAAAGCGCGATCTGATCGCGCCTCAGATGCGCCGCTCCTGCTTGAGGCGGTCGATCGCGGCAGCCGCCTCCGGCGGCAGCGACTTGAATCCCATCTGTCCTACCGTCGAGAACAGCGGGCGCAGATGCGAGCCCGCGAGAAAAGGCGGCTGGCGGTTGGCCGGCACGATCTGGTCGAACACCGCTACCAGTGTGGTGGCGACGAGGCCGACCCTGATGGTGCCGAGCGCGGCGCCGCCGAGCCGGTCGCCGATGCCGGCCTCGCCGATGGTGTCGTTCAGGGCGGTGCGGCCGATATGCCCGAGCAGCATGCCGATCACCACAAAGATGGCGAAGAACCAGATCCAGTTCTGGAGCAGCGGTGAATTCGCGTTGGCTGCGATCTGCGGCGCGATCAGCGGCATCAGCGCCACCGCCATCGGCGCGGCGAGCAGATAGGCGAGGATGGTCACAGCGCTGCGCAGCAGCCCGGTCCTGAAACCGAGGCCGACCGCGATGGCGAGTGCCGAATAGACCGCGAGATCGAAACTGTTCATGCCTGCGAGCTCACCTCAGGAAACGTTGCTGCGCTGGAACGAATGAACGCCGAGCCGATCATTCCGGTTTCAGATCGCTAAAATCGTCTGTATTGATGGCTTCAAAAGCTCAGGGATTACGCCCAAGGAAATCGTCATGGCAGACCTATTCGACGTCAGTGAAGAAACCATCCTCGTGACCGGCGCGAGCCAGGGGCTGGGACGGCAATTTGCCCGAGTGCTGGCGGCCCATGGTGCATCCGTCGCGCTCGCGGCGCGGCAGACCGACAAGCTGAAGAGCCTGGAAGAAGAGATCCGCGGCAATGGCGGCCGCGCCGCTGCCGTCGCGCTCGACGTCACCGACACCGCGTCGATCGCCAGGGCGGTCGATGCGGCGGAAGCTGCGCTCGGGCCGGTCACCGTGCTGATCAACAATGCCGGCATTGCCATCGAGAAGCTCGCGACCGAGCAGACCGAGGCTGACTGGGATGCCGTGATCGGTGCCAACCTGAAGGGCGCCTATTTCCTCGCGACGGAAGTGGCGCGGCGCATGATCGCGCGCAAGCAGCCGGGCAACATCGTCAACATCGCCTCCGTGCTCGGCACCGGCGTGCTGAAGGCGGTCTCTCCTTACGCGATCTCTAAGGCCGGCATCCTCCAGGCGACCAAGGCGATGGCGCTGGAGCTCGCGGGCCAGAACATCCGGATCAACGCGCTCGCGCCCGGCTATATCGATACCGAGATGAACCACGCCTTCTGGTCGACGCCCGCAGGCGAGCGCCTGGCCAAGCGCATCCCGCAGCGCCGCGTCGGCGCCGAGTCCGATCTCGACGGCGCGATCCTGTTGCTGGCGTCGAACGCCTCGCGCTACATGACGGGCAGTGTGGTGACGGTGGACGGCGGGTTCTTATTGAATTGAGCTACGCTGCGCTATTGGCGCGCGAGAGCTTTACTCCGGTCTCGTCCCGGACAAAGGCGTCCGATTGCGTCCCGCGGCCGCCGCGAGCCGGCTCGGCCGCGACCGCGCGACCATGGCACCGAAAGGCATCCTCCAGCGCCTGCAGCGGGGTGTTTGTCAGGGATTGTCCAAGGCACGGTCCATGGCAGCATCCCCTAAATGACGTTGCGCCCTGATTTTGTTACGGCCAAGCTGGCTCTTTGCGGAACTCCTGGCAAGTGCATGCCGAAACGGCCCCAAAACCGGTCCATCCGCCTGTCACAAAGTCGAAAAAAACGTTCCCGCAGCCCTTTCCAAAGGCAGCCCGCCTTGTTACATACGCCCCGCACCCGACGGGCTTTGCCCCGGGTCGCCTTCCAAGGAAGCCTTTGGGACGGACGAAGCAAGCCACGCGAACAGCGCCGGCCCTAACCGACCGTCCCCGGCCTTTGGCGAAGGCAAAGCAAGTGTTTAACGCGGGGTGGAGCAGCCCGGTAGCTCGTCAGGCTCATAACCTGAAGGTCATAGGTTCAAATCCTATCCCCGCAACCAAATTCGGATTGACCGGATCTGATATGAAAATGGCCCGCATGAAGCGGGCCATTTTTGTTTGGTAAATGTTTGTTTGCTAAATCCTGCGCCTCAAAACTCCCTAACCACCTTCCCATCCGCGCCCACCAGCGTCGACGGTGCCTCCCCAAACACCAGCCCCTCTGGCTGAAACTTGATCGTCTTCCCGCCCTCGACGAACTCCGCAAAATTGCGCGGCGTCGCCGAGTGCACGCCGTTCGCCAGGAAGTCATCGATTTCGTAACAGGTGTCGGGCTTGCCGCCGGAGCCTTCGCCCAAAAACTTCTGGAAGGTCTGGCTCGTGATCTTGGCCTTCTTGCGCGCCGACCAGTTGGTGTAGCGGCGGTAGAGCTTTGGCAGGATCACCGGGCCCTTGTCGGTCGCGAGCACGGCGGTCTCGCCGGCCCTGGGCTCGCGCAGGCCGAAGTCGAAGGGGCCAATCGTCTTGGCGAGATGTTTCCAGACCGGCAGCTTCTTTGCGCGCGCCGTCTTGGCGAGCGCGAGGAAGGCCTTGATCTCATCCTCGTTCATCGAGGAGTAGAACGTCGGATAGGCAAAGCCCTGCTCGACCAGCCAGTGATTGATGTCGATTGTCTCGCCACCAACCGTCACCTCGATGTCGCCGACCAGCCGCCCATAGGTGTCGAACACCTCGTTCGGCGCATCGACATGGGTGAACACGCGGCAGGGAAGGGTGACTTCGCCGGGACGGCTGAGGAAATCGTGCAGCACCTTGCTCGCGGTGGCGCCGAGGAATTGTCGGTAGGAATGCGTGACCTCGTGATAGGCCTGCCGCTTGGCCTGCGTCAGACCCTTCTTCTCGGCCGTCGAGAGTGGCGAGGGCTGGTAGTGCAGCTCCGGTGCGTCGATGCCCTGGAGGCGGACGGTGAGCTTGCCGTTCTTGATCGGTGCCGTTGCGGTCCGGCCCTTGACCTTGGCGCCCTCGAAGGCGTGGGTCGGCTGGAATGGCGACGAGTCGTTCTTGCGGAAGCGGATCGCGTCCGGCGCGATGGCCACCACGACCTTGGTGGTGTCGGCGTCCGACCGCCCCTCCGGCCAGAACTGGCCGACATCAATCGTACCTTCAACCTCCAACAGTCCAACGGGCATCGGCCGCTCCTGTCACGGCGCACGACGACTTCTGAGGAAGCGATTCGCGCGAACAGTGAGGCGTAACCGAGCATCTTCGTGCGACAGGCCCATGACGGCGGCTAGGACAGGCGCGACGCGTTGCGGCCGTGGCCTCAGCTCTCGGCTACACGATGCTGACAACGAGGTTGTCATGGGGTGCGCTCGAAGGGGTAGAGCGACGGACGGCACGCCTTGGCGGGTGGCATCAGTCGCAACAAGACGCCCGCGCGCCTGTCGCGGGCGGCAATGGGTTCTTGAACCAAGAAGAATGCTTCTGAAGATCACGATCGATGCGGACAGACCATCGTCAGATAGAGCAGCGTCGGCGCCTTGTCCTCGCCGTTCCTGTACTCCCACTCCAGCCGGATCTCGTGGCGGTGCGCATAGGCATCGCTCGCCTTGTGCGTGATGATGTTCGTCTTCATCGGGATCGGCGGTTCGGAATTGAAGCACTTCCGGACGCAGGCATCGAGCAGATCGCATCGCGTCAGAGGGATGACACCGGGCTCGTCCTTGGACAGCGGAGCCGTGTTCGGCTGGGTGCTGAGGTCGACGCGGGCCCGGCCCTTCTCCTTGTGCCAGTACTTGGCGCTTCCCTGCGGCCACTTGGATGGCGGGTTCAGGATCAGGTGATACTGGCCATATTCCAGCGTCGGCAGATCGATGTCGTCCGATTCCTTGAGCTTCGCGACGCTCTTTTTCATGTTCGCCAGGGGATAGTAATTTCTGTTCATCAAGTCTCGAAATGCCTTGCCGCTATATACCAGTCCGGCCATCGCCTCTTTCCCCGATATGTCTGTTGTCAAAACTTGGTGCTGGCGGCCGAAATACGCGTCACGCTGCCGCCGATCACACATTCGTTGTGTGCAGGCACGCTACCACCCACGACTGTACTTCGTCCAGAGAGCGATCCGGTAACATCGCGTATCCCGCAAGCCCGATTGCCATGCATTCCTCTATGGGTAATGTACGCCAAACGCCTCGCAGGCGTTGGAGCGGGACTGCCGAGGCAGTTCGTTGAAGGCGCTGAAATGCATTGCTTCGCGTGTCAGTCGACGATTGATCCCGGCGATAGCTGGTGCTCCAAATGCGGAGCGGCGGTGCGCGAGCGCGTTGATCCCGACAGCGAGCGACGCTTTGTGACCATTCTGCGCGCTGACGTCGTCGATTCCACGGGACTTGTTGCCGAGCTCGAGCCGGAGGCGGCGGTGTCGCGTCTCGAACCGGCTCTTGCGGCGATGAGAGGCGCGGTGCGCCAGTTTGGCGGCATCGTCAGTAAAGAGTTGGGCGATGGGTTGGCCGCGGTATTCGGCGCTCCGATCGCCGACGACAACCATGCCCCGCTGGCCTGCCACGCAGCCATCGAACTTGTCCGGCGTGTCGGCAGCCTGGGAGATCCCGGGCTTCAGGTCCGGGTTGGCCTCCACTCAGGCCATGTGGTGGCCTACATGGTCGCCAGCGAATTTTCCAAAGTCTATGAGATCGGCGGAGCCGCCCAGCATCTGGCAGCCCGGCTGGAAGCAGCGGCCGAGGCGAACCAGATCTATGTCTCGCAAGCCTGCCAGGAGCTCGCGGACGGACATGTGCGCTTTGAATTCCTCGGCCGAAAAGCGCTCCGTGGTTTTGGCGAGCCCATGCCCGTGTACCGGATCATGGGCGCAAGCGATCTGTCGAGCTGGCGGGTCCGACGTGCGCGCAGCGTTTCCCGTTTCGTCGATCGCACGACGGAGCGGGCATTGCTATGGCGCGCGACGGAAAGGATTGCGGCCGGCCGGCAAACGGTTCTGCTGATGGGGGATGCCGGCATTGGTAAGTCGCGGCTCGCACATGAGTTCGCCCAGGACCTTCGAGCCAGCGGCTGGCGGCTGATCGATGCCGAGTGCAGCCCGAATCTCCAGGGCGCTCCGTACAGCGCCCTCAAGCGCCTGTTGCTCTCGGTCTTTGATGCAGCTGCGAGGGATCAGACCAGGACGGACGATCCCAGAGACGCGTTGCCGGTGGTGCAGCAGCGCGCCATCGACGCCGTCCTGGACTTGCCGATTTCCGATCCGCAATGGGACGAATTGGAGCCTCACGCCCGCGGCCGCGCGATTTCAGACGCGAGCTGCGCGATCGTCGCGAGCGTCGCCCGTCGCCAACGCACTGTCCTTCTGATCGAAGACCTGCATTGGATCGATCGGGCCAGCGACACGATTGTGGCCACCCTCTCCGGGCTGCAAAGCCCCGATTTGCTTGTGCTGCTGACGACGCGGCCCAACGGAATGCCGGTGTGGATCGCAAATTGTCAGGCGGAGATCGTGGCGATGCGGCCTCTCGACGACGATTCGGGTCTGGCCATGCTCGCGGAGATGCTTGGCCCCGCTACCTCGAATACGGACCTGAAGAATCGGATCATCTCTCACACGGCCAACGTTCCGCTGTTCATCGAGGAGGTCTGCCGAAGTCTGAAGGACAGCGGCCTGCTTCTTGGCCAGTGGGGTGATCTTTCCGTTGCGCGTCCTGTGGACGAGCTCGGCATCCCCAGCAGCATTCAAGGTGTGATCGCGGCACGGCTCGATCGCGTGTCGCGGCAGGAAAGGTCACTTCTTCAGATCGCCGCGGCGCTCGGACGCCGGGCCAACCAAGCCATGTTGCGGAAAGTAGCGGCCCTGCCGGAAAAGGTTCTGCAGGATTGCCTCGCCGCACTCGACCGGGCCGAACTGCTGGTCAAGATCGACAGTGAGTTGGAGGACTCGCTCGAATTTCGGCACGAGATGGTCAGGCAGGTGACCTACGATTCCATGGTCGAGAAGGTGCGCGAAAGCATCCATGCCAGCATACTTGCCGCCCTCGAAGGCGACGAGGCATGGGCCGACGATCCGGATACGCTCTGCTATCACGCGACGCGAGCAAAGGACTGGCAGAAGGCGTTCGACCACGGCAGGAGCGCTGCTCGAAAATGTTTGGTTCGCTCGGCCTATGCCGGCGCGGTCGACTATTTCGAGATTGCGATGGGATCTCTCGACAAGACACCAGTGACGCACGCGCGCGAGGTGAACGCCATTGACATCCGAATGGAAGCACGTCTGGCCTTTGCCGGATCTGGGCGCGTCGCGGAAGCCCTGGATCTGGGAAGGGAGGCCGAACGGCGAGCCGATGCAATCAACGATATTGAGCGCAAGGTCGCGGCCATGACCATGAGGGCGGGCGCACAGAACTTCTATGGAGCGCCGGTCGAAGCTGTCGCGATCGGGGAAGACGTGGTGGATCTGGCGGAGAGCTCGGGCAATCCCGGCTGGCGCAATCTCGCCCAATATGGTCTTGGGCAGGCCTATTTTCTTTCCGGCCGCTACCATCAGGCCGAGAAGATGCTGGCCACGGCCCGCGTCCATCTCGCGGGTCCAACAGCGAGTGCTCCGATCGGCACGACCCCACGATCTTTGCTCCTCCTTTGCTGCATGATGAACAGCATCACCCACACCGTGATGGGCGAGCTCGATGCCGCCGAGCAGCTCCAGCGCGAGGCCGCTGCGATAGCGGGGGAGACCGGTCGGCCCTACGACCGCGTCGCGGCCGCCTATAGCGGCGGCTGGCTGAAGCTGGGGCAGAATGATCCGGCAGCCGCCGCTTCCATCCTCGAGGACGGCTTTGTCCTCGCGCAGAAGCACGGCATCCGGCTGTTCGTGCCGGTGCTCGCCTGCCATCTCGGCATGGCCTATCTGGACCAGGGCCTGTTCGACCGGGCGCGGGGCATGTTGACCGAGGCGCGCGAGGAGGCGAAGGCGGTCGGCTATACTTCGGCGGTGCTGCGCAGCTCGATCTACCTGGCGCTGGCGACCTGGCGCCTCGGCGACGCCGGGACTGCGCAGAACATGCTGCGCGAGGCGCGCAACACGGCGCGCCAGCAGGGGTTTTCGGGCCTCGAGGCCGAGGCCCTGCTTGGCGAAGCCGTGGTGACGCCGGCGTCCAGCGCCGAAGGCAAGGCGGCCATCCTCGCCGCGCTGCGCGCCAGCATCGCGATCGCCTCCGAGAGCGGCGCGCGGCCGCTCCAGCAGAAGGCCGAGGCGATACTGAACGACATGCTCGCGCGAGGCGACGAGCTGACCTGACCCCGGCGGGGTCCGCGACGGCACCGCTGCGGCCGACCTTAGCGTCACTGCGAACCAACTGAGGCCGACCGACGGGTTCTATGCTCGCGCGAGCCTCACTTCACCAGCGGACAGCCACCGTCCTTCAACGGCCGAAACGCCTGGTCGGCGGGCACCTCGGCGAGCAATTTGTAGTAGTCCCACGGCCCCTTCGATTCCTCCGGCTTCTTCACCTGGAACAGGTACATGCTGTGCACCATGCGGCCGTCCTCTCGCAGCACGCCGTTGTCGGTGAAGGCGTCGCGCACCGGCAGCTCGCGCATCTTGGCCATGACCGTCTTGGTGTCCTTCGTGCCCGCGGCCTGCACGGCCTTGAGGTAATGCAGCGTGGCGCTGTAGGTCGCGGCCTGGTTCATCGTCGGCATGCGCTTGACGCGCTCCAGGAAGCGCTTGCCGAAGGCGCGGGTCCTCTCGTTGAGATCCCAGTAATAGGCCTCGGTGACGATCAGCCCCTGCGCGAGTTTGAGGCCAAGGCTGTGCACGTCGGAGATGAACATCACGATCGCAGCCAGGTTCTGGCCGCCAGCGACGATGCCGAACTCGCCGGCCTGCTTGATCGCGTTGATGGTGTCGCCGCCGCCATTGGCGAGGCCGATGATCTTGGCCTTGGAGCCCTGGGCCTGGAGCAGGAATGACGAAAAGTCCGCGGTGTTGAGCGGATGCTTGACGCTGCCGAGCACCTTGCCGCCAGCCGCCCTCACCACGTCGCCGGTGTCGCGCTCGATGGAATGGCCGAACACGTAGTCCGCGGTAAGAAAGAACCAGCTGTCGCCGCCGTTCTTGACGATGGCGCTGCCGACGGTATGGGCGTTGGAATAGGTGTCGTAAGTCCAGTGCGCGGTGTAAGGCGAGCAGGATTTCCCGGTGATATCGGAGCTGGCCGCATCGGTTACGATCATGATCTTTTCGTACTGCTTCGACAGCTCCATCACCGCGAGCGCAGTGGCCGAAGTCGGCAGGTCGATAATCATGTCGACGCCCTCGGTCTCCCACCATTTGCGGGCGATGCTGGAGGCAACGTCGGGCTTGTTGAGCACGTCGGCCGAGACCAGGTCGATCGACTTGCCGAACATCTGTCCGCCAAAATCCTCGATCGCCATTTTGGTGGCCTCGACGTTCCCCATGCCGCCGATGTCGGAATAGACGGAGGAGAAGTCGGAGAGCACGCCGATCTTGAGCGGTGCCTGCTGGGCAGAAGACGAGCTGGTCGCGAGCACGGCGAGTCCGGCCGCGAAAGCGGCACGCATAATCCGGCACATGGCATTTCCTCTGATATTTATAATTGGTGCACCAGCCCAGATTGCCTCTCTGAAGTGCCAATTCTTGCGTAACGGCGCCGCGCTCGTCGGCTGAATTGACGCGGGCGATTGCGCCAACTACGGTTTGCGCAAACATGGGAAGCGTGCGCATGCACTGTTCGGGCCGGCCTCTGCGCCATCGCAAATTAGGGGACGGAAATGACCAGCGATACCGCAGCCACCATCGCGAAAGCCCGCGAGCATTCCATCGGCGATCTCCTACGCCGGTCGGCAGGCCGCGAGCCGAACAAGCTCGCGGTGAGCTGCGGCAATGTGAGCTGGAGCTTTGCCGAGATGGACACGATCTGCAACCGGCTCGGCCGCGGCCTGCTCGGTCTCGGCGTCAAAAAAGGCGACCGTCTCGCCGTGCTCTCGCGCAATTCGCACGCCTTCGCGGCGCTGCGCTTTGCCGTGGCACGGATCGGCGCCGTGCTGGTGCCGGTTAACTTCATGCTCAATCCGGACGAGATCAACTTCATCCTGAAGAGTTCTGGGGCAAGGCTGCTCGCAACCGGTCCTGATTTCGTCGAGCAAGCGAGCGCGGCCAGCGCCAAGGATTGCGCCGTCGAGAAGATGATCTGCTTGCCGGGCGAGGATCCGGCCACGGCACCTTCGGGCCTCACCACCTTCGATGATCTCTTGCATGCCGACGGCTCGTTCCTGGACGCGTCGGTCGACAGCCGCGATCTCGCGCAGATCGTCTACACCAGCGGCACGGAATCGCTGCCCAAGGGCGCGATGCTGACCCATGAAGCCGTGATGTGGCAGTATGTCAGCTGCATCATCGACGGCGGCATGAGCGTGGACGACAAGTTCCTGCACGCATTGCCGCTCTATCATTGCGCCCAGCTCGACGTGTTTCTGGGGCCGCAAATCTATCTCGGCGCTTCCGGCGTGATCACGGGCAAGCCGACCGCCGACAACATCCTGGCGCACATCCAGGCGCACAAGATCACCTCGTTCTTCGCGCCGCCGACGATCTGGATCGCGATGCTGCGCTCGCCGAATTTCGACAAGACCGACCTGTCGAGCTTGCAGAAGGGCTATTACGGCGCCTCGATCATGCCGGTGGAGGTGCTGCTCGAACTGCAGCGCCGCCTGCCCAACGTCAGATTCTGGAATTTCTACGGCCAGACCGAGATTGCGCCACTCGCGACCGTGCTGCGACCGGAGGATCAGCTGCGCAAGGCCGGCTCGGCCGGCAAGCCGGTGCTCAACGTCGAGACGCGGGTGGTCAACACTGCGATGGAGGACGTCAAGGTGGGTGAGGTCGGGGAGATCGTGCACCGCTCGCCGCATCTGCTCTCCGGCTATTACAACGATCCGGTGAAGACCGCGGCGGCGTTTTCAGGCGGCTGGTTTCACTCGGGCGATCTCGCTACCGTCGACGACGAGGGCCACATCACCGTGGTCGATCGCGTCAAGGACATGATCAAGACCGGCGGCGAGAACGTCGCAAGCCGCGAGGTCGAGGAAATGGTCTACCGCATCCCCGCTGTCTCCGAGGTCGCCGTCGTCGGCCTGCCCGATCCGCGCTGGATCGAGGCGGTGACCGCGATCATCGTGGTCAAGAACGGCGAAACGCTGGACGAAGAGTCCGTCATCAAGCATTGCGCCGGCCAGATGGCGCATTTCAAGGTCCCCAAGCGCGTCATCTTCGTGGATAGCTTGCCGAAGAATCCGAGCGGCAAGCTGCTCAAGCGGGAGCTGCGCCAGCGTTTCGTCGGCGGCGACACGCTCGACAAGGCGATCCAGAAGAATTTTGCAACATGAACGCGCTTTTCGCCTCTCCATGTGCGGGGAGAGCTGGAAATTTGAGAGAGAGAATCCCGGGTGAGGGGGCCCCGCGACTCCGCAGTCAGCCTTGGAACAACAGCGTTTCCACATCGTCATTGCGGAGATGCGCCCTCAATACTTCTTCACCGTCGCGGCGAACGCCAGCCACAGCGCCATCGAGGCTAGCCCAAAGCCGCCGAGCAGGAGGAACGTCGGGCCGTAGCCGATCCATTGCGCGATCCAGCCACCGAGCGCGGGACTGAAGCTCGCGCCGACGCCCTGCACCGTGATTACCGCGCCTTGGCCTAGATTGATGCGACCGGTTCCGTTAAGGGACCGCGCGACCATGCCGGGGACGGCAACGGTCTGGAGTCCGGTGCCGATGCCGTCGAGCACCTGCATTGGCACGACGCCCCACCATCCCGTGACGAAGAAAGCAAGCACGCCGCGGATGGGCAGGAACATGAAGGAGATGAGGATCACCGGCCAGTAATTGCGCTTGCTCGCGGCCTTCATCGCGATCAGCGAGGTCACGATCATCACGCCCTGCGCAATCACGACAGTGGTCGCGACGAAGCTCGGGCCATTGGCCTGCCCGTCGGCCACTGCCGCAAGTCCATAGAGTGGCACGATCGCGGCATTGCCGAGATGGAAAAGGGCGAGCGCGAGTGCCAGCACGAGCAGCGGCTTGTGCTTGAGCAGCATCGTCATCGCATCCGGCGGAGCTTTGGAGTCGTCCTCCTTGCTGCCGCGCGCGGCGCGATCATCGATCGCCTTGGCGGGAATCATCAGCACGCAGGCGATCGCGATGGCGCCGAATATGGCCGCCAGCACGAACACGGCGATATAGCCGAACTTGTAGCCGAGATAGCCCGACAGCGCGGCGCCGACCATGTTGCCGGCGTGGTTGAATGCCTGGTTGCGGCCGTTGAGCGCGTTGAAGCCTTTCTGCTTGGCGATGCCGAGCGTGATGCCTGTCACCGCCGGCACGATCGCGGCGCTCGCCAGCGATTGGGCGACCTGGGAAAAGGTGACGGCCCAGAAATTTTGCGAGATCAGGATGATTGCAGATGCCAGCACCACGCAGATGCCGGGGATGACGACCCACATGCGCTTGTTGCGGCTGGAATCGATTAGGCCGCCGATCGGGGTGGTGATCAACATGCCCGCGACGTTGCCGATCGTCAGTGCTGTGCCGATCAATCCACTCGCCCAGCCGCGCTCCTGGAGGAAGACGCCGACGAACGGCCCGATGCCCGACTGCATGTCGGCCATGAAGAAGTTGAGCGCGAACAGGGGCCAGATACGAGACGGTGAAGGGCGCGATGTCATCGAGACGCTGAACGCAATGCTGCCGATCGAATAGGATCTCGCATGAGGCGGAGAGTTCGGGCCCATGGGCGCCCGGGCGGACCAGAACCTAACCTGCGCTCGTCGCGTTGGTTCCGATCGCCCTTGCGATCGCATGACCGCGACGTCATGTCATACTTGCGACTGTCTCGATCAGGATCTCGGCCATGCCACTCTGGACCTGCGAAACCTGCGGCGCGCAATTTCCGGACAGCGGACATCCGCCCGCATCCTGCCCGATCTGCGAGGACGAACGGCAGTTTGTGGGCTGGAAAGGGCAAAGTTTCCTGACTCGCGAGGCGCTGGCAGAACGCCACCGCGTCGTCTGGCGCGACGATCACGGCCTGACCGGCCTCTCGCTCGAGCCGAGCTTCGCCATCGGCCAGCGCGCGCTGCTGGTCCCGCTCAGCGGCGGCTGCATGATGTGGGACTGCATACCGCTGGCAACACCAGAGGCGATTGCGCATGTGCGTTCGCTCGGCGAACTGAAGGCGATCGCGATCTCGCATCCGCATTATTATGGCGCGCTCGCCGACTGGAGCGAGGCGTTCGGCGGCGTGCCGATCTATCTACACTCAGATGATCGCCAATGGGTGACGCGGCCGCATGCATCGATCGTGCACTGGACCGGCGATTACCACCGCATCTCCGACGACGTGCTGCTGCTGCGCACCGGCGGTCATTTCGCCGGTGCCACCGTGCTGCACTGGCGGCACGGTGCGGACGGCAGGGGCGCGCTGCTCACCGGCGATATCGCGCAGGTGACGATGGATCGCCGGTTCGTCAGCTTCATGTATTCCTACCCCAACTACATGCCGCTCAACGCCGCCGCGGTGCGGCGGATCGCATCTGCCGTTGAGCCGCTCGCCTTCGACCGCATCTATGGCGCCTGGTGGGGCCGCAACGTCGCCGCAGGCGCCAAGGCCGCTTTTGCTACCTCGGTCGCACGCTATCTGGCGGCCATCGCCTGAGCCACATGCCGTTTTGGGAGCGCTTGCCGCGCCAGAATAACTGTACTATAAGTACAATTATTGAGCGCGGGCGATGGCGCGCTGGCGGATTCGGCATGATCGGTGCATTGCAAAACGCCGCGCGCCTTGCGATGCGTGAGCGGGAGTTTGGCCCATGACGGCAGAGAGCGACTACGGGATATTCGAGGCCGGCGACGTCACGCTCCAGTCCGGCACCGTCTTTCCCGGGCTGAAGCTCGCCTACAAGACTTATGGAACGCTGAGCCCGGCCAGGGACAACGTCATCCTCTATCCGACCTCTTTCAGCGCGCAGCACGTCGACACCGAATGGCTGATCGGGCCCGACGGCGTGCTCGATCCGACGCGCTACTTCATCATCATACCGAACCTGTTCGGCAACGGCCTGTCCTCATCGCCGTCGAATACCGCCGCGCCGTTCCCGAAGGTCACCTATCACGACGCGATCTCGGTCCAGCACCGGCTGCTCACCGAATGTTTCGGCATCTCGAAGCTCACGCTGGTCTATGGCTGGTCGATGGGCGGTATGCAGGCCTATCATTGGGCGGCGCTACACCCTGATATGGTGGAGCGCGCAGCGATCGTCTGCGGCAGCGCGCGCTGCGCGCCCTATAATCATGTCTTTCTCGAAAGCGTGAAGGCCGCCCTGACCGCCGATCCCGCCTTCCGCGATGGCCGCTTCGTCGAGAAGCCCGTCGCCGGCTACCGCGCGATGGGACGTGTCTATGCCGGCTGGGCGATGTCGCACGGCTTCTATCGCGACGAGATTTGGCGCGACACCGGTTTCACCTCGCTCGAAGATTATCTCGTGCGTGGCTGGGATGCCGCCTTTGCGCGACGCGACGCCAACGATCTCCTGGCGCAGATCGAGATCTGGCAGAATGGCGACGTCAGCCGCTGCGCCGCATTCGGTGGCGATTTCGGCCGCGCGCTCGGCGCGATCAAGGCCCATATGTTGCTGATGCCGGGTGCGACCGATCGCTATTTCGACGTCCGCGACAACGAAGATGAGCTCGGCCGGTTGACCAGCGCGAAATCTGCGGTGTTGCATCCGATCCCGTCGCTGCACGGCCATCGCGCCGGCAACCCCGTCAACAATCCGCGCGATCAGGCTTTCATCAAGGCCGAGATCGCAGCGCTTCTCAGCAGGTAGGCAGGCATCCTGACATGGCTGACACAATTGTTTCAGAACCCGGCCATCGCTTGAAGCCGCTGACATCGGCGATGCTGCGCCAATTGTCGGTCCGCTCCGACCTCAGGGGCGCGGCGCAGAGCCTCGGCCATTATGGCGCGATCGTGCTGGTGGGCATGCTGATCTGGATGGTCGCCTCGCGCCATGGCGTGCTTTGGGCGCTGCCGTTGATGGCTGTGCAGGGCTATGTCGTTGCCTTCCTGTTCATGGCGGTGCACGAGACAGCGCACAAGACCGCTTTCAAAAGCCGCGGCCTCAATCTCGCAATTGGCTATCTCTCGGCTTTCATCATTGGATTGCCTTACGAATATTATTGCCTGTTCCACTGGGATCACCACCGCTACACCCAGGATCCGGACAAGGACCCCGAGCTGATTGTCGGCGTGAAGCCGAAATCCGACACCCAGCTCGCGATCGCCTATAGCGGCCTGCTTCAGGTCGCCGGCCGGCTATGGCTGATGCTCGGCCATGCCATCACCGGCAAGGTCGTCGTGCCGTGGATCCCCGAGAGCAAGCGCTCCATCATCATGGCCGAGGCGCGCGCCTATGTCGCGCTCTACGCGATGTTGTTTGCGCTGTCGCTGTGGCTCTCGTCGGCCATGCTGCTCTGGGTCTGGATCGTCCCACTCGTAATCGGGCAGTTCTTCCTGCGGCCCTATCTCTACGCCGAGCATACTGGCTGCGACCGCACCCGCAGCGCCTTCCAGAATACCCGCACGACCTATACCGGCGCGATCGTCAAATGGTTCGCGTGGAACATGCCCTATCATGTCGAGCATCACGCCTATCCCTCGATCCCCTTTCATGCGCTGCCGAAGCTGAACGAGATCGTCGATGGCGAGATTGTCCATCGCGGCCGCGGCTACATCAGAACGACGCGCGAGACCTGGGCCTGGTTTCGCCGGCAGCGGCAGGTTGGCTAGCTAGCTCAACGCAAAGGCCCCGATCGCGGAGCGATCGGGGCTCTGTCGACGATGCGAGGTATCAGTAGATCCCGTAGGCGCAGACATTCACGACGCGCACGCGCAGGCCGTGACGGGTCTGGACGAGGCGCTCTTGGTAGCAGTTGCTGACGCCGGTGTTGACGTAGACGCCGCCAAAGCCCCAGCCGGGACCCCAATGGTGATGACCCCAGTGGTGATGGAAGCCGCCGGCCGAGGCGGCGGTGGGAGCGAGCGCGGCAACGCCGAGCGAGCCGGCAGCGATCAGACCAAGTGCAAGCTTACGAAACATCTTCATTCTCCATTTGGCGCAGTGCCATTGTTGTGTCCCTGCATCTCGGTCGGACCGAGACGCGATTGCGTTCATGGCGTTGGCTCAGAATCGTGTTTCAGGATTGTTTCGTGGGCCGCGGCAAATGTGCCGCCGTCAGGCTTTCCGCGCCAGGCGATAGCGTGCGGCCATCGCCTGCGTCAGCTCCATCATCTTGTCGCGGAGATCGGCGGGCTCCAGCACTTCGGCCTCGGGGCCCAACCGCAGCAGTTCGGCCGCGGCATGCCATGACGTCTTGCCGATCGGGACCTTGGCGATGCGCCAGCCGTCTGCGTCGGCGGTCTCTTCAAGCTGCGTGCGTGCCTTGACGTAAGGCTGGCTCAACGCGTCCAGCAGCTTGACGCCGAATGGCGACAGCCGGACAATCGCCACATTGGGGTGCATCTCGGCCTCGAGACGAAGTGTCGCGGCCTGCCAGTAGGAAGCGAGATCGAACCCGGCGGGACGATCGAAGCGATCGTCGAGCGCCGTGCAGTCGAGCACCCGCGCGATGCGATAGGTGCGCACATTGCCGTCGACTTGCCCTGCGAGATACCAGCTGCCGCCCTTCAGCACGAGGCCGAGCGGAGCGACGCGGCGTTGCTTCTCTGCGCGCCAGCTTTGGTAGCGGATCTTGATCAGCGTCCCCCGCAACGCTGCGCCAGCGATGGCGCGCAGATGCTTTGGGTCTTCGGCCTCGCCGAACCAGCCCGGCGCGTCCAGGTGAAATCGCTCCTGCATCCGCCCGGCGTCGTCGCGCAGATTCGCGGGCAGCGCCGCCATCAACTTGTTCTGCGCGGCGATCATCGCGGCGTCGAACCCCAGCGCCGCGGCCGGGCCCGGCAATCCCGCCAGGAACAGCGCGCCTGCCTCGCTTTGCGACAGTCCGTTCAGCCGCACGCGATAGCCGTCAAGCAGGCGATAGCCGCCCTCCGCGCCGCGGTCGGCGTAGACAGGCACGCCGGACGCGGCGAGCGCATCGATGTCGCGATAGATCGTGCGCACCGACACCTCGCAGGCTTCCGCGAGCTCGGGCGCGGTGACCTGCCCCTTGGCCTGGAGGGTGGTGAGGATCGACAACATCCGGCTCGCGCGCATGATCTCCTTAGATCATACCTGACACAAGATGTCAGGTATGATCCGCTACAAGCTGCGCTATAGCCAAAAGGCCAGATGGGAGACCCGCCATGACCGATGCGAACCGCATCACGCTGTACTATTCGCCCCAGAGCCGCGCCACCGGCACGCGGGTGTTGCTGGAGGAGTTGGGCGCGCCCTATGATCTCCATGTCCTCAACATGAAAGCCGGCGAGCAGCGCAAGCCCGCCTATCTCGCCATCAACCCGCTCGGCAAGGTGCCCGCGGTCCGCCACGGCGAGGCGCTTGTGACCGAGCAGGTCGCGATCACCATCTATCTCGCCGATCTCTTCCCGCAGGCGGGGCTGACGCCCGCGTTGAACGATCCGCTGCGCGGGCCTTACCTGCGCTGGATTGCCTATTACGGCTCATCCTTCGAGCCGGCCCTCATCGACAAGTTCATGCAGCGCGAGCCGGCGCCGATCACGCAATCGCCCTATGCCGATTACGACACCATGCTGGGCGCGCTCGAGGCGCAGCTGGCGAAGGGGCCGTATCTGCTCGGCGAGCGCATGACGGCGGCGGACGTGCTGTGGGGCGTCGCGTTAAGCTGGACCATGATGTTCGGTATCGTGCCGAAGAAGGACGTTTTCGTCCGCTATGCCGAGCGCATGACATCGCGGCCTGCGTTCCAGCGCATCAATGCGGCGGATGAGGAGATGGCCGCGCAGCATGCGGCGGCCGCTGGAGGATGATAGGGTCGCGCGCCCGAGGCGCGCTGGTCGGGACGACAATGCAATATGTGGCGGCATCGTCCCCCACAAGCTCTCAAAACCGCGGCGGCCGCTTCTCCGCGAACGCCTTGATGCCTTCCTTGATCTCGTCGCCGCGCATACTGTCGCGGTGACGCTGGTCGGCGGCGGCTTCGTCCAGCTCCCCGCGAGCGAATTCGTTGATGGCGCGCTTCATGCCGCGCATCGCCTGCGGCGCGTTGCCGGCGAGGATAGTGGCGAGCCTGTCGACCTCCTCGTCCAGGAATTCCAGCGGCTCCATGGCAGTGAGATAGCCGATGCGCAGCATTTCGGGAGCGCTGATCTTCTGCGCGGTCAGAAACAGTTTCTTGGCATTATCGGCGCCGAGCCGGGTCACGTAGCGCTTGATGCCGCTCGGGTAATAATGCAGCCCGAGCCGCGCCGCCGGCATGAACATCTCGGCGGTGTCGACGCCGATGCGGAAATCGCAGGCCAGCGCGAGGTCGGTCGAGCCGCCATAGACGCCGCCGTTGAGCCGGCAGATCGTCGGTACGCCCAAATCCTCGAGCCGATTGACGACCGCCTCGAACGCCGAGCCCGCGCTCTGCTGCTCCTGGGCGCTGACAGCGCGTTCCGCCACCGAGTTGAGATCGTAGCCCGCGGAGAAGGCGCGCCCGGTGCCGGTGAGCACCAGCACGCGGATATCAGGATCGCTCTCGATCCGGTCGAACAATTTGACCAGTTCGCCAAGATCCTCCGCCTGGAGCCGGTTGAGATGCTTTGGTCTGTTGAGGCGGATGGTGGCGCGTGCGCCAGTGATTTCGAGCACGGGGCTGGTCGCGTCGGCTGCGTCCGACATTCTTGTCTCCATTCATGTGTTTTCGAGCGCGCGCCGCTTCGCCTCGGCGTCGATGGTTTCGGCGAGCTCGGGATGTCGCGCCATCAGCACGCGGAAATCGACGAGGTCGAGCACCAACAGCCGCGACACTTTCGTGGTCGAGACATTGGCGCCGCGCCTGTTGTTGCCGAGCAGCGCCATCTCACCGAAGAAGGCGCCCTCGCCGAGCTGCACCTTCTTGCCGGGCAGGTCGACCTCGACCTCGCCGGCGGCGATGAAATATATGCAGTCGCCTTGCGTGTCCTTGCGGATGACTATGGTGCGTGCTGGCAGCTCCATGGTACGCAGCATGTGGGTGACGTCGGCGATGGCCGCAGGCCCGAGCGCCGCGAAGAACGGCACCTTGCTGACGGCTTCCCAGGTCTTGAGGAAATTGTCGCGCCTGGTCTCCGCGGCAAAGCCGGTCGCCAGAATACCGGTCCACAGCCCGAACACGCCGAGGCCGGAGATCATCACCAGCGCCGCCACCATGCGTCCGAGCGGAGTGATCGGCACGACGTCGCCATAGCCCGTCGTCGTCAGTGTGGCGACGGCCCACCATAGCGCGGCAGGGACGCTGCCAAACGTCTGCGGCTGCACGTCCCTTTCCAGGAAATATTCGGCGACCGAGGCGAGGAAGATCACCATCAAGAAGATCACGAGCACGCTGATCAGCGGTCCCGATTCCAGCACCAGCACGCGGCGCAGCTGTCGCAAGCCCGGAATGCCCGGCACCACCTTCAGCACCCAGAGCACGCTGAGCAGCCATGCGGTCTTCGGCTCGACGCCGAGAACCAGCGCAGTCGGCACGGCCAGCGCTCCGACCGCGTCGACGATGCCGGCCGAGGACGACATGTAGAGCGAAAGCCGCCCCTGCCGCGTCATATGGCGCAGCCGGACCAGCCATTCGAATACGAAATAGAGGAGGCAGGCCCACAGCAGGATATCGACCCAGCGGCGCGACGCCTCATAAGCCGGATTGTCCGTCAGCAGCACCATGCTGAGCACGCCAACGCCGACGGCCACATAGGCCGCCTTGGTCATGTTGCGGCCGGCCGTGGCGGCCGCAAACTGGGCCAGAGCGGAGATCAGCGGCTTGGACATGGGGAAGGCGGCTCGGTTCTGGCTCGTGGTCCCGGCTGGGACTTCAGGGCCAAAGTGCCCGCCCGGGCCTAGGCCGTCAACGACGGCCTCGGGCCGCAGCGTCGTCGGGGGCGGACAGTGAAGGCGGGTAAGGTGCCTGGCGGAGCGCCAGGCCGAGACGCTACCTGAAATGCGGTGGCTCGTCGTAGCCGCGGCGGCTGCTGAAAAACAGCAGCACCATCAGGCCAACGCCGACGACGACGGAAAATCCGGCCCCCAGCGCGAGGGCCCAATAGCCTTCCGTCGGGATCGGCTCGCCTTCGACCGCCATGGCGGAATAGGCGAAATAGCCAACCGCCGCCAGCATTCCCAGCAGGAAGATGACGAGGAGTGTACGCATGGCGCGTTCTCCGGTTGCAATCCGGGAGCCAACGGTTGTGGCTGGTGACGGTTCCTGAGTTCCGGCCGTCGACTCCCGGGCAAGACGTCCGTCAGCCCGAGCTGAGGGCATCAAACCCGCGGATCAGGCGCTCTGGGCAGTCTTGACCACCACGACATTGCTGTCGTCGTGCTGGGGCGAGCCGGCATCGCGGGCGGCCTGTTCATTCTCGCTCGCATGACGTTTCAGATAGTCGCGGCGCATCCCGATCTCGTCGCGGACGAGCTCATAGCCCAGCTTGAAGGTATCGAGCCCGTCGGTGCTAATCGTACCATCTCTGAGTCCAATGACGGCCCCGCGCAAGATGCTCTCCAACTCGTCCTGGAGGCACTCGAGCTGATCCAGCGAATGGGCGTGCTCGATCCGCTCGCCGATGTCGAGAATGGCGGTGGAGAGCTCGCTGGCCTTCTCCGGCGCGATCCTCGTGATCTTGGCGTAGATCGCAGCGAAGATCGAGCCGATGATGCTGAGCGCGCCGGCGCCCAGATACATCAGGTCGCTGTACTTATCCATGAACGACTTGGTGTCGTCGTTGATGTAATCGGCGGCGCCCCGATGCGCGATCACGAAGGCGTCCTTCTCGACAGAGGCCGGCTCTATCCTGGTGGCAAAGCCGTTCTCGAGCCCGAGCGCGGATTTGTTCTCGTAGACGATGCGCGCGAGCTCGCCTGCGGTGGTCGGCGACATCCTGGATTGTGCGACCAGGAGCCATTCGAGCCCGATGGTATCGAGATCGTCCTCGGGAATTTGCGGGGACGCCGACAACGTGCCCGCTGTCAGCGTCTCGTCGGAAATGCCCGGGAATTTGCGCGCCAGCGCCTTGGCCTCGTCGATCGCGTTGAGCGTGAAGCCGCCGCGCTTGGCGACCTGCTCATAGGACTTGTCCCTGACAGCTCTGGAGGCGTGGACGATGGCAATCACCGCGCCAAAGCCATTTGTCGGGGCAAACAGCTTGTCGAGCGTTGCGCCCTGCGGCGCCATCTGGATTTTCGTGGCATCGGGGCCGTCGGGGACGTCGAGAACACTGCGGACGAAGGCGAGCGAGGATTCGTTCTCGGCGAGGACCGCGACCTTCTTCTTTTTCAACTCGGCGAGCGACTTGATCTTCTTGTTGCCGGGACCAAGCAGGAGCACGAGATCGTGCTCGAGGATCGCAAGCGTGCGCGCCCGCAGCGGCACTTTCGCGTCCGTGCGCAACACGGCGAGGTCGGCCTGCTTGCGATCGAACTGCGCGATTGCCTTGCCGTTGTCCGCATTGTTGACAATCTTGATCCGAAAGCGCGAGGCGTTGTTCTTCAGGAGAGCGGCGAGCTTGGCCGCGAACAGCGCCTCGTCGCTGTTGGGGCCGCCGACGGCAAAGGTCAGCGTTTCCGAATTGTGCACCAACGTGCGGCCGGCCCAGACGGTGGCAAGCGACAGCAGCAGAGTCAGCACGACGTAGAGGAAGACCTGCTGCTGGTTGGTCTTGATCACTTTGGGGCGCCGGGGCAGCGGCTCGATCGGTGATGCGGTGGGGCCTTCAGCACTCATGGCAGCACTCCGGCCTTATTCTTTGGCTGGCGGCGGCGCGTGGACGGGAAGCGCAGCGGGCGCCTGTAATTCGTAAACGCCTGAAAAAAGAACGTATTTCTCTACCGCCAATGATAGCGCCAAGGTCGCGGAATGCAAATTTCGAGCCGTAGGTAACCTTACCCGGCGCCACCGCGGCGATTGGTCATCTATCACCAGTTAGCCACAGTTGACGATTTTCCGGTTCCCCCCGGCTGCATTCCGCCGCGGGAGATGTCATAAATCAGAGGTCCCGGCCGTTTGACCGGTCCAAGAAGAAGTTGCGCTGAACGCTCCAATTTTTCTTGTCACGTCAATGAAGGGCGTCAGCTTGTCGTTTCCACCCATGTCATCGGCGGTTCCGGTTGAAGCGCTCATTGGCTGGATGCTGCTGCTCACCTTCAAGCACATCATCGCCGATTTCGTCCTCCAGACCGCCTGGATGGCGCAGGGCAAGGACCAGAAGCACGGCTGGGCCCTACCGCTTTTGGTGCACTGCCTCGTTCACCTTGCGGTTGCATTGCCGCTGATCCTGATCGTGGCCCCGAAATTCTGGTTCGTGGCGTTCATCGATTTCGTGATCCACATCACGATCGACCGCGCCAAGGGATTGGTCTCGGCAAATTTCGGTGTCGACATGGCGCACCCCTGGTTCTGGACCCTGATCGGCGTCGACCAAGCACTGCATCACCTCACCGGCTTCGGGCTCTCCATCTTCATGGCGGCGAACTGAGGCCGGGCTTAGCGCGATGCGGGGCAATTCCTGACCGGCATCAAAAAGCCCCGGCCATGCCGCTGTGGCGGCAGTCGCGTTCCCGTGATTCGCGGCCAGGGCGCAAGGACCCCGGGTGACTACCGGGCAGAGTGGTTAACCTTTCGTTAGAGAATTGCGCGGCATCTTCCGTACACGAGGGAGAACTGCAATGTTTTCAAGCCGCGACACCTTTGAAAGCGATTTCTGCCCGGTCCGCGACGAGCTCCTTGGCGAGATGTACCGCGCCAGCGAGAGTGGCCTGCCCAGGTTGGTTGAGAGTGTTTCCCCTGACGCGCGCGCCAGGCTGGCGCTGTTCTGCTATCGCCGCAGCCACCTGCATTCGCTGGCGCTCGCGATCGCTGCAAGCTGTAGCGAGCGCGACCTGATCGAGAACGGCGGCCGTGTCGGTTCGACGCTCTATGCGCTGTCGCGCGCAGGCGCCGCGAAATCCTCGCCGTCGCTGTCGGGGGGGCGCAAGCCGATCACGCTGTCGACCAAGCCGCTCTCGGTGCTGGCCCCGCTCGAGGACGAGCTCGATGACGAGATCAGCGACGAGATCGGCGTAGCCGTTCCGGCTTAGACGGCCTCTAGCGCTGGAAGCCCGAATTTCCGCCGCGCCATCGTGCATTCGGCGTCGCCCGGCATGCAGGTGCGGCACACCTCCGGCCGCACCGCGTAGATGCCGCATGCCGTCGCCGTGCCGATCTCTCCCTTCAGCGCCGAGCAGCGATCGCCCTCGCAGCGCATGCCGGATTGGCGCGCGTTGACGAGCGCCTCCGGAATAGCTGCAAGCTCTTCGTCGCTCTCGATCGAGAAGCGCGGCCAGTTCGCCGAATAGCCGCAGCAAGCACCGCAACTCTGGCAACAGCTCGACGGATCGAGCGGCGAGGTCTGTTCCATCGTGGTCACGTGTCCTTTGGCGGACCCCAGACCAGGCTCTGCCGCCATCTTGCGCGCAGCACGTCGCGCCGCTCCGGATATTTTTCGTCGAGATAGGTTGCCTCCACCACGCGGTCGGTGCGGAAGCTGCGGAAGTCGCTGCGCAGCTCGCACCAAGCCGCGAGCAGGCGCACGGCTTCGAGATAGCCGACCGAAATCGGCCAGATCATACGCTCGCTGGGGCGGCCCTGCTCGTCGCGATAGCGCAACATGATCTTCTTGCCTTCGTGGATCTGGGTGCGCGTGCGCGCCATGTCGAGGCGGTCCGGCTCCCTGTTCCAGCTTGGCCGCGCGCGGCTCGCCGGCTCCAGCACGAAGGGACGCAGGCGCTCGGGGACGGTGTCGGCGATCTTGGCCATCAAATCTTCGGCGGCGCGCGCCAGCGCGGAATCGGCGTGGCCCGCGACCCATTGCGCGCCCAGCACTGCTGCCTCGATCTCGTCGGGCGTCAGCATCAGCGGCGGCAAGTCGAAACCCTTTTCCAGGATGTAGCCCATGCCGGCTTCGCCGCGAATCGGCACGCGCTGGCCGATGAGCGTTGCGATGTCGCGATAGATGGTGCGCTTCGAAGTCTCGAGTTCGGCCGCGATCGCGTCCGCCGTGAGCGGTTTACGCGTACGCCTCAGCACCTGGATGATCTGAAACAGCCGGTCGGCACGTCTCATGACTGGTCTCTTGTTCCTGGTCTTTTCAAAAGGCGGCGCGCGGCTGCTGACAGGATGTTGGCAGCAGGGGAGTTCTATACCGGGACAACACGTCGACTGAAGAGGATTTGTCCATGATCATTCCAACCCATTTCGGCTCGGCCAGTCCGCTGTGGCGCGCCCAGATGTGGCAGGCCCGGGGGCTTAGCCGCCTCGTCTCGTTCGATCTCATGGCTGCTGACCTCCGATTTGCGTTCGCAAGCGTGGTGGCACGCTCGCTGATCCAGGCTGCGGACGCGCTCGTCCACCACATCATGGGCCGCGCCTGGCAGGGGGCCCGTTTCGCAGAAGATATCACGGCTGCTGCCACCATGGTGGCAGCAGCGGGCAGATAGGTTCCGTCAGTTTCGGTAGGTTCAGGAGAGGTTTCATGATCACGCTTTACGGCTTTGGCACCGGCTTCGGCCTGCCGGAAATCAGCCCCTTCGTCACCAAGACGGAGGTGCAGCTCAAGATGGCGGGGTTGCCCTACCGGAAGGAGCGCGCGATGCCGCCCGCTTCGCCCAAGGGGCAGCTGCCCTTCATCGACGACGGCGGCGAGGCGGTGGCCGATTCCACCTTCATCCGCGCCCATATCGAGCGGCGCTACGGCTTCGATTTCGACGCCGGCCTGTCGCTGACCGAGCGCGCACAGGCCTGGGCGTTCGAGCGGATGATCGAGCACCACGTCTATTGGGCGCTGGTCGGGGCGCGTTGGGTCGATCCGGTCAATTTCGCCAAGGGCCCGTCGCATTTCTTCGACGGCGCGCCCGAACATAGCCGTGAGAAGCTGCGCGAGGACGCGCAATTCCGTGTTGCCGAGAATTATCTGCTCTCCGGGTTGGGCCGCCACGCGCCCGACGACGATGTCGATCTCGCCGTACGCTCGCTGTTCGCGCTCGCGGTGCAGCTTGGCGACAAGTCGTATCTGATGGGCAGCAGGCCCTGCGGCGTCGATGCCACCGCTTTCGGCGCACTTGCCGGGATCCTGACGCCGTTCTTCGAATCGGCCTTGCGCAAGCGCGCCGAGGGATTTCCGAACCTCACGACCTATGTCGACCGCATGATGGACACGTATTATCCGGAGTTCGCCTGGACCCCGTTGCGGCAGGCGGCTTGAGGCGCAATTCGCGTCCATCGCTCGCTGCACCTCTCCCGCTTGCGAGAGCTTTGCATAATTGGATGTGCGGGAGTGATTCCCGCTGCCGGGCTTTTTGCGCGGCGTCGATGCTGCTGCCTACCTCAACCGTAAAACAGAAGAGCCGGCCCCTTGGGCCGGCTCTTCTCGTTGCGAAACCTTCGCCGTGGCTACTTCACCAGCGAGTACTTGCCGTTCTTCACCGTGAGCAGGATGCGCGAGCGGTCGTCGAGGCCGTAGCGGTCCTTTTCGGTGAAGTTGTAGACGCCCTGGCTTGCCGCCAATTCCTTCTCCGTCAGCAAAGCCTGACGAATCGCTTCGCGGAATTCCGGCGTGCCGGGCTTGGCCGTCTTCAATGCCGCCGGAATGATGCGCTTGAGGATCTCGAACGCATCGTAGGAATGGCCGGCGAACTGGCTGCGGCTGTTCGGACCGTACTTGGCTTCATAGGCCGAGTTGAGTGCGAGGCCCGGCTTCTTGGTCAGCGCGGTGTCCGGTTGATCTTCCGGGTCCATCACGGGACCCGAGGCCATCAGTACGCCCTCGGCCGCTTTGCCGGCGATGCGGATGAAGTCCATGCTGGCCGCGCCATGGGTCTGGTAGATCAGGCCCTGATAGCCGCGCTCGCGCAGCTCGGTCTGCGGCAGCGCGGCCGCGGTGCCGGAGGCGCCGACCAGGATCGCGTCGGGATTGGCGGCGACGAGTTTCAGCACCTGACCGGTCACCGAGGTGTCGGGACGGGCGAAGCGCTCCTCGTCGACGATGGTGATGCCCATCGGCACGGCCTGGACCTTGAGGTCGTTGAACCAGAGGTCGCCATAGGAGTCGGAATAGCCGATATAGCCGAGGGTCTTCACGCCCTTGGCCTTCATGTGGTCGTACAGCACCTTGCCCACGATCGGGATCGGCTGCGGCATCGCCACCGACCATTTCATGCGCTCCGGCGTAATCGGGAAAGGCGCGAGGCCGAAATGCGGAATGCCGGCCTCGTTGGCGACGTTGGAGACCGCGATGGTCGGCGGCGTCAGCGCCGAGCCCATGATGATGTCGGCCTTGGATTCGGTCACGAAGCGGCGGGCGTTGGTGGTCGCGGTGGTGGGATCGCCGCCGTCGTCGAGCACGATCACCTTCAGCGGCACGCCGCCGATCTCCTTCGGCACGAATTCCAGCGCGTTGCGTTCGGGAATGCCGAGCGCAGCGCCCGGGCCGGTCGTGGTGGTGGTGATGCCGATGGTGATCTCGCTGGTCTGAGCCTGCGCGGGCAGGGCCGGCAGCGCCAGCGCGGCCGCGGTGATGGCAGCGGTCAGGTAAAAGCGTTTCATCTATTCCTCCCTTTACGTTCTTCTTTGAAAGCAGAAATCGGGGGGTAATTCAGCCCCCTCTTTTGGTGATGCGGCGATTTAGCTCCGGGCTCTAACTCCCCGTGAATTTGGCAACCATTTCCGCGGGGAACGGTGCCGATTTCAGCTTGTCGGGGTTAACGGGATCGCGGCCGACCAGGACGCGGGTCTCGAATCCCTCGATCGCCAGCGCGTCACCCTTGTAGACGTTGTGCTTCACCTCGAAGCTCGAGCGCTTGATGCTCTCGATTCTGGTCTCGATCGTGATCCAGTCGCCGTAGGTCGAGGGGATGTAAAACTTGGCCCGCGTGTCGACCATGGGAATCCCCACCAAGCCGTATTTGCGGACCAGATCCTGTTTGGAGAATCCAGCGACCTCGAACAGGGTCGACGTCGAATCGTCGAACATCGCGAAATAGCGCGGGTAGTAGACGATATTGGCGGGGTCGCAATCGCCCCACTGGATCTGGACGTCGCGCCTGTTCACGAACATGCGACGCGCCTTATTTCGGCGCCATGCGCAGCGAGCCGTCGAGGCGCACCACTTCGCCGTTCAGATACGCATTCTCGACCATGTGCAGCGCGAGCGCGGCGAACTCGTCGGCGTTGCCGAGCCGGCGAGGGAAGGGGATCGCGGCGGCGAGCGAATCCTGGGCTTCCTGCGGCAGGTTGGCGAGCAGCGGCGTGAGGAACAGGCCCGGCGCGATCGTCAACACGCGGACGCCGAATTGTGCGAGCTCGCGCGCGATCGGCAGCGTCATGCCGACGATGCCGCCCTTCGAGGCCGAATAGGCGGACTGGCCGATCTGGCCGTCATAGGCGGCGACCGAGGCGGTGTTGATGATGACGCCGCGCTCGCCGGTTGCCTGCGGTTCGAGCTTGGACATCTCGGCGGCGGCAAGGCGCAGCATATTGAAGGTGCCGATCAGATTGACCTTGATCACCTTGTCGAAATCGGCGAGCGCCATCGGACCGTCGCGGCCGACCACGCGTTTTGCAACGCCGATGCCGGCGCAATTGACCAGCACGCGGGCCGGGCCGTGGGCCTTGGTCGCCTGCGCGATGGCGGCCTCGGCCGAGGCGGCATCGGAAACATCGCAGGTCACGGCCACGCCCTTGATCTCGGCGGCAACCGTCTCCGCGAGCTTGGCATTGAGGTCGCACACCGCGACCTTGGCGCCCTGCGCCGCCAGTTTTCGCGCGGTCGCCGCGCCCAATCCCGATGCGCCGCCGGTGACGATGGCTGCCTGATCCTTCAACAACATGGCGTTCTCCTATAGAGATGGTTTCTTACCCGACCGATATCACACGGTCCGATGGATTGGCAGCATAGAGCTCGTCGATCAATGCAGCGCGATGCTCCAGCACGGCGCGCTGGTTGATCGAGCCCTTGTCGGTGACCTCGCCCTTGTCGATCGAGAGCGGCGTGTCCATCAGGATCGCGCGCGTGATCCGTGTCGAGGAGCCGGTCGCCGAAGACAGGAAACCCGTCAGGCGTTCGCGGAACGCCTCGCGCACGAGCCGGTCGCGCGCAGCGACGACGAGATCGTCGGCGGGCAGCGTCGGATTGATCAGCCGGCAACCGTCGAGGTCGAGCACCACGAGCGCGGAGATCTCGTCACGGTTGATGCCGGCGATGACGACATCGCGCACCAGCGGCGCGCAGGCCGCAACGAAGCGCGCGCGCAAGGGTCCGACACTGACCCAGGTGCCGCTGGCGAGCTTGAAGTCTTCACTGACGCGCCCGTCGAAGTCGAAGCCGGCGTTGAGATCGTTGGGATCGGCGGGCTTGAGCGCGTCGCCCAGCTTGTAAAATCCTTCCTCGTCGAAGGACTTCGCGCTGATGTCGGGCTGGCGCCAGTAGCCGGGCATCACGTTCGGCCCCTTGGCGCGGACCTCGAGCTTGCCGTTGTTCGGCACCAGTTTTGCGTCATTGCCTGACACCGGGAGCCCGACATGGCCGGAGCGGCTGGTGCGCGGATTGACCGACATGAAGAACGGCGCGGTCTCGGTGGCACCTAAGCCGGTCAGCATCGGCACGCGATAGCCCTTCTCCTTCACCGCGAGCTCGTCGAGGCTGTTCCAGACGAAGGGCGACAGCGCCGCGCCGGAGAAGAACATCGCATGCAGCCGGTCGAAGAACTTTGCGCGCAGGCCCTGGTCGTCGCGCAAATACGGCAGCAGCGATTCGTAGCCTTTGGGTACGTTGAAATAGACCGTCGGCGAAATCTCCTGGAGATTGCGCACCGTTTCCTCGATGCCGCCGGGCACCGGCTTGCCGGCGTCCAGATACATCGAGCCGCCGTTGTAGAGCGTCAGCCCGATATTGTGGTTGCCGCCAAAAGTGTGATTCCAGGGCAGCCAGTCGACGATGACGGGCGGCTCGTCCTTGAGGAAGGCGAGCGTCTCGCGCAGCATCACCTGGTTGGCGCAGATCATGCGCTGGGTGTTGATGACGGCCTTGGGATTGCCGGTCGAGCCCGATGTCAGCAGGAACTTTGCGATCGTGTCGGGGCCGATCCTGCCGTGGACGCCGTCGAGATCGCTGCGGATCGGCGTGGCCATGAGCTCGGCGAGCAGGGTGACGTCGCGGCCCGGCACCTTGCCATAGGACGCGGCGATCTCGGTGCCGAGCGAGACATTGGCGGCGAGCGCACCCGCGAACTTGTCGGCATCCTCCGCGAAGACGAGGCCGGGCGTCAGCAGCTTCATCAGATAGGACAGCTTGCCATAGTCCTTTGACACCAGCGAGTAGGCCGGCGACACCGGGCAGAACGGAATGCCGGCATAGAACGCGCCGAAGGCGAGCAGTGCGTGGTCGATCGAATTGCCGGAGAGAATGACGACCGGCCGCTCCGCCGACAGGCCGCGCGCGATCAGGCTTGATGCGATGTGCCGGCTCGCCGTGAGCAGCTCGGCATAGGTGATCTTGCGCCAGCCGCGGCCGCCTTCGCGCTCGGCCATGAAGACGCGGTCGGGCGTCGTGTTCGCCCAATGATGCAGGCGGTCGGTGATGCGGAGGGGATAGTCGCCGAGCGGCTGCTTTGGCCTGAGATAGATCGTGCCGTCGTCGCGGCGCTCGATATGGACGACGGGATCGCCGAACGAGATGGGCCGCAGCGGGAAAGTGCTCGCGCCGCGCTCCGTGCTGGAAGAGGACGGCTGCGCGCTCATGACTTCGGCTTCACCTTTGCGGTCTTGTGTTCGAGGAACTCGCGGATCCTGCGCTTGGCCTCTTTGTCGCTCTGCGCGACGGTCGCCATCAGCGATTCCATGAGCAGGCCGGTCTGCGGATTGGCCTCCGCGATCATCGGCAGAGCCTGGAGCACGGCAAAATTCGTCAGCGGCGCGTTGGAGGCGACCTTGGTCGCAAGCTCCAACGCCTTGCCGAGCCCGTTACCGGCATCCGTCAGATATTGCGCAAAGCCGTAGGAGGCGCCTTCGGTCGCGCTATAGACCCGGCCGGTCAGCATCATGTCCATCATCCTGGCGACCCCGATCAGCCGCGGCAGGCGCACCGAGCCGCCACCACCGACGAAGATGCCGCGCTGCCCCTCCGGCAGGGCGAAATAGGTCGAGGGCTCGGCGACACGGATGTGCGCGGCGCAGGCGAGCTCCAGCCCGCCGCCGATCACGGCCCCGCTGAGCGCGGCGATCACGGGCACGCGGCTATACTGGATGCGGTCGAACACCCGGTGCCACATCTGGGAATGGAGCAGGCCGCCGGTCGCGTCATGCTCGGTCAGCTCGGACAAATCGAGACCGCTGGAGAAATGGTCACCGATGCCGTGAATGACGACCGCGCCGATGTCGTCGGGCAGGGACGCAAAACACTCGCCGATTTCCAGGATGATGCCGTCATTGAGTGCGTTGCGCTTGGCCGGCCGGTTCAGACCCACGGTCAGAACCCGGTCCGCGCGCTCGATCCTCAACAGCCCGGAGGCGCCCGCCTTAGCGGTCTCGGCGTTTCCCTGTGTCATTTGCGTCCTTGTCAGAATAGTTATGTTGTATAACGAATTTTGGGGGAGTCAAGGCGGGGGCGGTCCAGACGCGCCAGAATGCTGCTTCAAAACGCGACGTCGCCCGGCGAAGGCCGAAACCCATACCCCCAGGGAGCACTTTGGCGAAGACCCCTTGCCCGGTACTCCGGCCGTCTACAATCGATGGATCCGCGGTAGGGGTCCGGGCCTTCGCCAGGAGGACGGCGGGGCGTGTCTTACATCACCTGGTGCACATCAATCACCACGCGGCCGGCATGCCGGGCGGCTGAGGCCACGAAGATATGTTCCATCAGCCAGCGATAGGTCTCGTCGCCGGTCTCGAATCTCGGCACGGTGCGGAAATAGATCAGCTTCGGATCGACCGGCTCGCCGCGCTTGAGCTTTTGCAGCAGCTCCACCGGGCCGAAGCGCATGCCCTTGTTCTCGACATAGACGGTCGCGCCGTCGTCGGTCTGGAAGGCGTATCTGGCTTCGAGGTCGATCAGCTCGTTGGGACGGATGGTCTGGAAGTCCGCGCCGAAGGGGAGCACACGACCGGCGATCGCGCCCGTCACCTCGCCGCCGATGATCGGAATGATGCGTCGCACGCCGATCCCGGTCTCGCCGGCGCTGACGACGTCGCCGATTTTTGCCGTGATGGTGAAGACGTACTTTGTCTCGAGCGTCGGTGTGGTCATCGCGTCACCTCGTCAATGCGCCATCATCCGCGTCGGCAGCCAGGTTGCCAGCAGCGGGAAGGCGATCAGGATCACGAGGCGCACCAAATCCGTCGCCACGAACGGGATCACGCCCTTGAAGATGGTGGAGAAGGAGACGTCTTTCACCACGCTCTTGATGACGAAGACGTTCATGCCGACCGGCGGGTGGATCAGGCCAAGCTCGACGGTCATGACGATGATGACGCCGAACCAGATCGGGTCGAAACCGAGATGCGTGATCACGGGGAAGATGATCGGCACGGTGAGGATGATCATCGCCATGGCGTCCATCAGGCAGCCGAGCACCAGATACATCACCATGATCAGCGCCAGCACGCCGTAGGGACCGAGGCCGAGCCCGGTGAGGAATTCCGTGACCTTCTGCGGCGTCTGCGTCACCGTCAGGAAGTAGCCGAAGATCAGCGCGCCGATCAGCACCGTGAACACCGCGGCCGCGGTGCGCGTCGCCTGCAGCAGCGAGGCCAGCACCTTCTCGCGGTCGAGCCGGCCCGTCAGCACGCCGATGATGAAGGCGCCGGTGGCGCCGACGCCGCCGGCTTCCGTCGGGGTGAAGCGCGGCAGGAACGGCAGGCCGTACAGGCCGCCGATGACAAACACGAACAGCAGCACCGGCGCCCAGATGTCCTTCAACCCGGCAAAGCGTTCGCGCCACGGCAGCACCTTGCCCTTGGGCAGGAAGTCGGGCCTGACATAGCCGATCAGGCCGATCGTGATCATGTACATGGTCATCGCGAGCAGACCCGGGATGATGCCGGCGATGAAGAGCTTGCCGATGTCCTGCTCGGTGATGATGCCGTAGACCGCGAGCACGGTGGAGGGCGGCAACATCGCACCTAACGTGCCGCCGGCTGCGATCACGCCGGTGGCAAAGGACTGTGGATAGCCGAAGCGGCGCATCTCCGGATAGGCGACGGCGGAGAAGGTCGCGGCGGTCGCGACCGAGGAGCCGCAGATCGCGGCAAAGCCGCCGCAGGCACCGACGGTGGCGATGCCGAGCCCGCCGCGCAGATGCCCGACGAAGCCGTTGGCGGCGCGGAACAGCTCGCGGCTCATGCCGGAATTGCTGACAAAGGAGCCCATCAGCAGGAACATCGGGATGACGCCGAAGGTGTAGTCGGTGACCGTGCGCATCGAGGTCTGGCCAACCAGCTTTAGCGCGGGCGTCGCGCCGACCAGATAGGAGAAACCGGAGACGCCGACGAGGCCCATGGCCATGCCGACGGGCACGCGCAGCAGCATCAGGACAAACAGGGAAACGAAGCCGATTACGGCGACGGCATCGGTGCTCATGATCACTCCGTCGCCTTGATTTTGGGATCGTGCATCTCTTCGGGATGGAAGATCAGCCGGTAGGTGCGAATCGCGATCAGCAGCACGGCGGAGACGTCGCCGATCCATGCGATCGCGAAGAATGGCCAGGTCGGCATGTGCATGTCGAAAGTCTGGACGTTGTCGTTGTAGGTGCCGCGCACCTTGTCGAACAGCGTCCAGGTCTGCACCGTCACGACGAACAGCAGCACCAGCGTTGCGAACACGTCGATCCAGCGCTGATAGCGCGGCCCGACATTGCCCCAGACCAGGTCGACCGTGATGTGGGTGCCGCGATAGGAGGTCGCCGCGATGCCCCAGAAGATCAGGATGCCGAGCAGCATGCGGCCGATATCAAAACTGTCGGGGATCGAATAGTTCAGCGTGTTCCGCAGCAGCACCGACAGGAAGATGTCGAGTGCGACGAGGCCGACAAAGCCTGCCGCGATCCATTCGATCGAGTCGATAAAGCGATCCATCCAGGCGCGCTTCACGGGTGTGTCCTGTCGTGTGCTGTCATCATTTGATCTCGGTGTAGCCGAACTTCACCTCGCCCCGATCGCGGGGAGAGGTCGAATTCGAGCGCAGCTCGAATTCGGGTGAGGGGGAACTCTCCGCGAGTCCATCTGTCACCATCTTTGCGGAAGCAGCCCCTCACCCCAATGCTCTCCCTGTTAGAACGGAGAGAGGGGGTGGATAGAGCGCGCCGCGAAGCACTACTCCGCCAGCGCGTTGTACTTCTTCAGGGATGCCTTCAGATCCGCAAGGGCTGCATCCGGATCGGCGCCGGCCTTCTTGGCGCCGTCGCTCCAGGTCTTCACCAGCGGTTCGGCGGCCTTCTTCCAGGCCGCGGTCTGCTCGCCCGTGAGCTTGTAGACCTCGTGGCTCGATTCCGCCTTCACCTTGTCGATGCCGGCGTCCTCGAACTTGCCCCAGTGCTCGCCGACCGCGCCTGCCATTTCGACCGTGCAATTCTTGTCGATCGCGGCCTTCTGCTTGTCGGACATGGCATTGTACTTGTCCTTATTGATCACGAACACGAAGGTCGTGGTGTAGAGCGGCGCCTCCATGTCGTATTTGGTCACCTTGTCGATGCCGAACAGCACCAGGGAGCCCCAGGGGAAGGTGACGCCGTCAGCGACGCCGCGCTCGATGATGTCGCGCACTTCGGGTGCGGAGGACTGCACATTGGTGCCGCCGAGCGAAGTGACGAAATTCGCCATGGTAGCGTGGGCTGGACGGATCTTCAGGCCCTTCACGTCATCGGGAACCACGATCTTCTTGGTGCGGGAGTGGAATGAGGAGGGCGAGTGGACGAAGGCGAGACAATACTTGACGTCCTTCATCTCTTTCTCGGCATATTTGCGGTACCAGGCATCCAGCCCCATCGAGCCGCCCTTGGCGTCCGAGATCAGGAACGGCAGCTCGCCGGCGCCGATAATTGGGAAGCGGCCGGGCTGGTACCCCGGATTGACATAGGTGACGTCGGCGATGCCGTCGCGCGCCATGTCGTAATGGTCGAAGGCTTTGCCGAGCTGCTGGGCCGGAAACACCTTGCCCTTGATGGTGCCGCCGGAGTCCTTCTCGACCGCGGCCGCCCAGTCTTCCAGCGATTTCTGTAGGGGATGCGAGGCCGGCACCCAGTGCGAGATCTTCAAATCGAAGGTCTTGTCCTGCGCGAGCGCAGGCGTCACGCTTGCTGCCAGCAGCAACGCCAGACAGGCTTTCCTCATCACGCGTCTCTCCCTGTTTTCGACGGCGGGCTTCGATGGCCCCGGTCTCATTAATTAACATGTTATCTAATTGGCCGGCGTGTTCAAGCCGGAACTGACGCATGCCTCGCCGCGCCATCTACGGCAGCCATGTTGCATAGATTTGCCGCGCTGCGGCGACGACCGCTCCCCTTTTGCTCAACGATTATATGATATAATTATCGTCAGCCGGCCGGCGCGACAAGCAGGCCGCGACGAAAGCCTACAGCATCGGAAGGAGCAAGTATTGCGGACAAAAGTCGCAATCATCGGGGCAGGACCGGCCGGATTGTTGCTTGGGCAACTGCTGCACACATATGGCATCGACAATGTCATTCTGGAACGGCAGAGCCCAGATTATGTGCTCGGCCGCATCCGCGCCGGCCTGCTGGAGGAGGGCACCGTTGCGCTGCTCAACCAGATCGGCGCCGGATCGCGGGCACATGCTGAAGGCCTGGTGCATGAGGGCATCGAGCTCGCCTTCTCCGGCCGCCGTCACCGCATCGACATGAAGGCCGCGACTGGCAAGACGGTGATGATCTACGGCCAGACCGAGGTCACGCTCGACCTGATGAATGCGCGCAAGGCTGCAGGTCTCATTTCGGTGTACGAGGCCAGGGACGTGCAGCCGCATGATTTCGACGGTGCTCACCCGCGCGTCACCTATGTCAAGGACGGCATCACCCACACGATCGAATGCGATTTTATCGCCGGCTGCGACGGCTTTCACGGCGTCAGCCGCGCCAGTGTCCCAGCCACGGCGGTCGAGGAATTCGAGCGGGTCTATCCGTTCGGCTGGCTCGGCATTTTGTCCGAAACGCCCCCGGTCAGCCACGAGCTGATCTATTCCAATCACGCGCGCGGCTTTGCGCTGTGCACCATGCGCTCGACCAAGCGCAGCCGCTACTATGTGCAGTGCTCGCTCGAAGACCATGTCGACCAATGGCCGGACGAGCGTTTCTGGGACGAATTGAAGCGCCGGCTCGACCAGGAGGCGGCCGACCGCCTCGTCACCGGTCCTTCGATCGAGAAGAGCATCGCGCCCCTGCGCAGCTTCGTCGCCGAGCCGATGCGCTTTGGCCGCATGTTCTTGTGCGGCGATGCCGCGCACATCGTGCCGCCGACCGGGGCCAAGGGGCTGAACCTCGCCGCGAGCGACGCGCATTACCTGTCGAGCGCGCTGCGCGAATTCTATGACGAGAAATCCAGCGCCGGGATCGACGCCTATTCCGCCAAGGCGCTGGCGCGGGTCTGGAAGGCCGTGCGCTTCTCCTGGTGGATGACCTCGATGCTGCACAAATTCCCTGACACCGGCACCATCGGCGCTCGAATCCAGCTCGCCGAGCTCGATTACGTCACGCACTCGCAGGCCGCGATGACGTCGCTGTCGGAGAATTATGTGGGGCTGCCGTTCTAGGACGGTGCGTCCACATCGTCATTGCGCGCCAACGGGTCCGCGCGAAGCGCGGCCCGATGACAGGCTCCGCGAAGCAATCCAGAAATCTCCGCGGAGACAGTCTGGATTGCTTCGTCGCAAGGGCTCCTCGCAATGACGGCGGGATCGTTTCAAACGCCCGCGCAAATCCCGTTTAAAACTTTGTAGGTGATGCGTTCGTCACGTCCATCGCGTTCAATGCCAACGATCAGCAACGCGAGACAGCCATGACCGCACCCGATATCCCCGCTGGCTTCGAGCCGCTCTTTCGCAAGAGCCCTCTCACCGAGCCCTGGGAGCCGCTCTACGCGAAGAAGACCGACAAGGCCGTCATCATCGGCCTGCGGCTGGCGAAGCCGCACACCAACGGCCGCGGCCTGATCCATGGCGGCCTCATCACCGCGCTCGCTGACAATGCTATGGGCTATAGCTGCGCGCAGGCGACAGGCTGGACCACGTCGTTCGTGACGGTCTCGCTCTCGGTCGATTTCGTCGGCTCCGCCGAGATCGGCCATTGGTGTTCGATCGAGAGCGACGTGATCAAGACCGGCAAGACGATCTGCTTCGCACAGTGCCTGATCAAGGCCGACGATACCGTGATCGCGCGGGCGAGCGGGACGTTCCGCGTGGTGCCGAAGAGGGATGACCGTCATTCCGGGGCTCGCGAAGCGAGAACCCGGAATCTCGAGATTCCGGGTTCGGTCCCGCGGACCGCCCCGGAATGACAGTCATCATCATCATCCGAACCTCCATTGCGTCGTCTCCACTACGAGATCGATGAAGGCGCGCACCTTGGCCGAGAGCAGGCGCGAGGTCGGATAGACGATGTGGATCGGCAGTGCCGGCTGCTCATATTTCGCCAGCACGATTTTGAGCCGCTCGCGCTTCAGTCCTTCGGCGGCCTGATAGGCCAGCACCCGCGTCAGGCCGCCGCCGGCCTCGGCATATTGCAGCGCCGCGTCGGCGCTGTTGCTGATAAAGCGGGGGGCCGGCGTCACCTCGATGTCGCGGCCGTCGCGTAGGAAGCGCCATGCGGACCAAGGGCCGAACTGGATGGTCTGGTGCGAGACGAGGGCCTCCGGCGTCCTGGGTTCGCCGTGACGTTTGAGATAGCCGGGTGCGGCCACCACGATCCGCCGCATCTCGCCGACGTGGCGCGCGACGAGTGAAGAGTCTGCGAGATGGCCGATGCGGACGGCGGCATCGATGGCGTCTTCCACGAGATTGACGAGGTTGTCGGACAGCCGCAATTCGGCTGTGACTTCGGGATAGCGCTTGAGGTAGGCGGTCATTACCGGTCCGACATGAAGCCGGCCAAAGCCGACCGGCGCCGACACCACGAGACGTCCGCTCGGTCGGCTGCGCTCTTGCCGCGCCGAGCCGTCGGCCTCCTCGACGTCGGCGAGGATGCGGCGGGCGCGCTCGAGATAGCGGGTGCCGACGTCGGTCAGCGTCACCTGTCGCGTGGTCCGCTGCAACAGTCGCGCACCGAGATGTTCCTCCAGCGCAGCGATCAGCCGGGTCACTGCCGAGGGCGATAGGCGCAGCTTGCGCGCCGCCGGCGCGAAGCCGCGCAAATCGGCGACGGTGACGAAGACGTGCATGGCTTCCAAGCGATCCATGGCATTATTGCATATATTGCAACGGTGAAGTGTCAAGCGGCCAGATTGTTCTGGGCGTTGGCAAGTCCATCTTAGCTGGCGAAAGACGGAAGAATGCGCCGGAATTTCAGGAGACGTTCCGATGACAGCAGCCCACACCTATGCCAGCGACGTCGCCTTTTCGCCGGCGGTGAAGGCGATTCAGGCGCGCAAGGGCTCGCGAGAGGCCTATGCCCGCGCCGAGCAGCGCGGCTGGCGCACCGAGGTCGACGACAACCTCGCGGCGTTCCTCACTGAGGCCAACAGCTTTTACTTCGCCACTGCCTCGGCGGACGGCCAGCCCTACATCCAGCACCGCGGCGGCCCGAAGGGATTTCTCAAGGTGCTCGACAAGCAGACGCTCGCCTTCACCGACTATGCCGGCAACCAGCAGTTCATCACCCAGGGTAATCTCTCGGAGAATCCCAAGGCCTACATCTTCATGATGGACTACGCCCATCGCCGCCGGGTGAAGATCTGGGGTGAGGCGCGCGTCGTCGAGGACGACGAGGCGCTGATCGCGTCGCTGATGCCGAAGGGCTATCGCGCGCGGCCGGAGCAGGTGATCCTGTTCAAGATCGCGGCGTGGGACACCAACTGCCCGCAGCACATCCCGCAGAAGTTCGATGCGGCGGATGTGGCCGCTGCGCTGGCGGCGAGGGACGCGAGGATTGCGGAGCTGGAAGCGGAGGTTGCGGCGTTGAAGAGCGAGAAGGCGAGCTGAGCTTTTCGCCTGTCCTCGCTTGCCGGGAGAAGGGGGTGCTCCGCGATTGCAACTCGCAGTGATTTTGCGGAGCCAGCGCCGCAGCTATACAGGGCGTGCATATGCAGTGCACGATTCTGGTGGAGGAGTACCGACAGGCGACGATCGGGGAGTATTCGTCGCTCGTGAAGCAAACGGCGAGGCGCGAGTCCAACGTGCAAGCACATACACTGGCCATGTGCATCAAATGCGCGAAATTGCCAGGAGGCGATGTTCTTATTCGAGCTCAAGCAGGAGTTTTTATCGCGCGGACTGGGACCGCCAAGAGTGCTTTCAAGGCGCGCTCCTGCTTGACCATTTGCATGTTTGAGCTTCCCCAGCCAAAGCTCCAATCGATCGACCGCGAGCTCGATGATTCAATTCATGGCATTACTGCCGCCGCCACAAGATCGCCGCTGGTCAGACCTGGACTTTCTGCGGCGAGGTAAATCGCAGCGAGCGCAAGCACCGCGAACGCGGCATATCCAAGCAGGATCAATCCATCGTAACTGCGAGCCGTTAAATCGGAGGAAGTGTTTTGGATGCGATCTGCTATCGTCATGTCAATTACTCCCCGTTGAGAAACACAGTGGTCGCATGCCGAATGGAGCAGCGATGTGGGTTCGCGCGGAACGCTGGTTCGAAGTTTAGCGCGCGACTTCAATTCAATCCGCCAAATCGCACGATGCGGATGTGCTGTCCTGGCGAATTAAGTTGCATGACTTCAGTGTCCGTGGGTCCAGGCAGAAGGTATCCTACGCCGATGAGAGCGAACAGAACGGCGGAGTAGGCCAACGACCAGCCAATCTGCCATCTCCGCCAAAATCTGCGGTCCTTGGGACTTAGCTCGTAGAGGTACTTTCTCCGTTGAGGCTCCAAATATTCTCTCATTTGACGCTCCATCATCGGCCCCCGTCTTGCGGATCCCTGCTCGCCTCCACATCGTCAGACCGACAATGGTCAGACATCCGAGCGTGTTAAGCGCGAAAATGGTCGCCATCGCAGCGTCATGCGAGACGATCATGGCGTAGCTTACAGTCGCTATATTTGCGGCGGAGAACAGCAGCCAGGTAAAGACTGAAACTGCCTCGGCGCCATTGCTGTCGCGGTGGACGCGCACGATCTGGGGAAAATAGCCCAACAGTCTCGCTGTGTTCAAAAATGCGAATGCGCCAAACGAGTAATCTGCCAAAGTCATGTCTGCACTCCAAATATCCGAGTATCCTGCGCTTTTCTGTGAACCAGCTCATAAGGCTCGGGAGCAGAAGAGGCCAAATTTGTCCTTCACGTAGCTCTTCGAATTGCCGGCAAATCATCGGCAATGGGAGTTCCCAAATGTCTTGCGATCGTTGGCCTCTGCGCAAGATCGATCCGGGCACGGAATGTGCCAAAGGCAAGATCGATCCTGGCTCCCGCCCTTTGCACAAGTCTTCGCATCGGCCAGTTGTCGCTCGCGTAGATAAGATCAACGCTTCGAGCATCCATATTCAAGGCGTGAAGCATCGACGCATTCAGCAGGCGCCTGCCCATTCCACGCCGACGCGATCCTCGCTCTACCACCATCAGAAGCTCCATCACGTCGGAGCCGCCGCGCCGATAGAGCTCCAGCATCCCGCGAAGCCTCTGTTCGGAGAAGATTCCGAGCATGAGCGCAGCATTGTCGAGTGCGCTGATCGCATGAAGATCAAGCACCGCGTCAGAGACCGGCACGCCAAACCGGCGGCAGCGGGTCTCAGCATCGAGCGTGGACAAGAATGCCTGCACCAATGGAAGCTGCCGAATGTCGAGCTGACAGATGTCAGGATCATAGTGTTGGGGGTTGGACCACAACAGCACGTCCATGTCTGCTCGCGCGATTCCTCTAATCGCCGCCATTGGTGCCCCTTTGAGCGAATGCTGGAATTGCCCAAGTGTACCGATGTTCAGTTAACTTGGCCCGGTGCGGAAAAATTCCCGGTGGCCACCAGAAATCTTTTTCGCCGGGGCTTGGGAATAAACAACGGCGTCTTCGAGTCCAGTTGTGCCGTTAGATTCAAGTGCCGGGTAGGCCGTTCGTCGCGATTCAGGCAAGCGCCCGTTTTTGTCCAGCAAGAGCCCTGCAGCGGTGAGATGCGGCAATCTGCTTGCGACGCCTCATTTGCAGCGGAATAGTCCATTCGAATGAGGTTGGCTGCCGCTGCGGCCGGTACTCCGAGTTGCGAGGCTGCTTGTCCTTTGAAGAACGCTACAGCGAGCGTCCCCTTATTTTTCTGCAGACCGGGAATAATTGGTTCCATATTTGAGTTGATTAGGCAGGGGATGAGCTTGAACCCCAACGACGACAGGAAGAAATTCGCGACTGTCGTAGCGCCCTATCTCGCCGACGCGCATGCGTTTGCGCGCTGGCTCACGCATAACCGTGCAGATGCCGAGGACGTCGTCCAGGAGGCGTGCATCAGGGCGTTTCGCGCATTACCGCGGTTTTCGGGACCGAATGCACGCGCCTGGCTGCTGACGATAGTGAGGAATACTGCCTTCACCTTACTCAGGAAAAAAAGGCCGCGGCTTTGGTCAGCCTTGACGAACTGAGCGAGGGTGATCGCTCCATTGCCGAGCGGGGAGGTGAACTGGATGCGTCAGGATCACCGGAAGCAGCGCTTATTGCCGCGGCCGAGGCGGCGAAACTTGAAATGTTCATCGCGGCCCTGCCGCCGGAATTCAGGGAAGTACTGGTCTTGCGAGATATCCAGGGGCTCGAATATCGCGACATCGCTGACATCACGGGTAGTCCGATCGGAACCGTGATGTCGAGGCTTGCGCGAGCCCGCCAGAAGCTGATTGCAGGAATGAAGGAGGAGAGATGCTCATGACACTCTCCGACGACAATGACGTGCATCTCATTCACGCCTATCTCGACGGAGAACTCGACGTCACCGCCGCGCTCACAGTCGAGCGCAAGATCGCAAGCGACCCCGACTTGCGGAAGCTCGCAGATGAAGTTGGTGCCTTGAAGAAAGTGCTTGCCGAGAAATTCCCGCCGGAGCCGCTTCCGCCGCGGCTCCGATCGCGGCTCGAGGCCACCTTTGGGCTCCAAACGAGACAACGAACGCCCAGTTGGGCCAAGATGGCAGCCTCGATCTTGGTCGTAGCTGCCCTGTCAAGCACCTTGACGGGAATCGCACTCCGCGGGACCGCGCAGCGGGATATCGTCGTAGCCGAACTCTTCGACGGCCATCTCCGCTCGCTAATGGCAGCACGGCCCACCGATGTCGTTTCCTCGGACAAGCACACCGTCAAGCCCTGGTTCAACGGTCGGATCACGGAATCGCCAACGGTCGTTGATCTTGCTGCTCAAGGCTTCGAACTTCTCGGCGGACGCGTTGATGTCGTCGGCAGGACTCCGCTGTCGACCCTGGTATATCGCAGACGCGAGCACGTGATCAGTCTGACCGAAATCTCCGTGCATCATCACCTGGACGTGCCCTTCGAGTTGCGCACTGAGAATGGCTTCAATATGGTCAGATGGTCAGACCGTGAGCGATCCTACATCGCAATTTCAGATCTGAACGTGAAGGAACTCGAAGCATTTGTGAAGATGTTCCGAGGTAGTGCCAGCTAGTATCAAGCTGACCTGCGTGAACAAGCCTCATCGGACGTGGCAGTCAGCCGAAGGAGCCGCGGATGTCGTCGCTACGCCGGCAAAAACGCCGTGGGCTAAATCGGTACGAGAAATTGGGCGAGGAGCTATATGCGAAGGGGTACCGCGCGCGGCCCGAGCAGGTGATCCTGTTCAAGATCGCGGCGTGGACGCCAACTGCCCGCAGCACATCCTGCAGAAATTCGATGCCGCGGATGTGGCCGCTGCGCTGGCGGCGAGGGATGCGAGAATCGCGGAGCTGGAGGCGGAAGTCGCGGCGCTGAAAGAGAAGGCGGCGGGCCGTTAGGCACGGATTTCGCAGCACCCTCCGCCGTCATGCCCACGAAGGCGGGGCATCCAGTACGCCGCGGCCCCTCGGTTCAATCACAACCGTCTCGGTACTGGATCGCCTGCCTTCGCGGGCGATGACAAGGGGGGCCGCCGAAGCCCCTCGAATCTACAACGCACTCTCGCCTTCGTGCTGGAAGCCGAGATAGCTGGCCGCGACGCGCTCGTTTGCCGCGATGTCGCTGGCCTTGCCGCTGAGCGCGAACTCGCCGAGCTCCATCACATAAGCCTGGTCCGCGATCTTCAGGGCGGCCTGCGCGTTCTGCTCGACCAGCAGGACGGAGACGCCGCTGGCGCGGAGCTCGGTGACGATGCGGAAAATGTCGGCGACGATGATCGGGGCGAGGCCGAGGCTCGGCTCGTCCAGCATCAGGAGCTTCGGCTCGCCCATTAGCGCACGGCCCATCGCGAGCATCTGTTGCTCGCCGCCGGAGAGCGTGCCGGCGAGCTGCTTGCGCCGCTCCTTCAACCGCGGAAACAGCGCGTAGACCCGCTCCATCGAGGCTTTCGCCCTGCGTCGCTCGATGCGGAAGGCGCCCAGCTCGAGATTGTCCTCGACATTCATGGTCACGAACAATTCGCGGTGCTCGGGAACGAGGCCGAGGCCCGTCGCGACGCGGTCCTCGATATCGAGCTGCGCCAGATCCTGGCCCGCAAAGGCGACTCGGCCCTTGAGCGGCAAAATGCCCATAATGGCCAAGAGCAGCGTGGTCTTGCCGGCGCCGTTGGCGCCGACGATGGTGACGATCTGGTTGGCCCCAACCTCGAGCGAGACCGAGCGCACGGCCTCGACCTTGCCATAGGCGACATGTGCGTCGGTGACGGACAACAGCGCGCTCATGCCGCCACTCCGAGATAGGCCTTGATCACTTCGGGATCGCTCTTGATCGTCGCGGGTGTTCCCTCTGCGATCTTGGTGCCGAAATCAAGCACCACGATGCGGTCGGCGAGGTTCATCACGAAACCCATGTCGTGCTCGACCAGCAGCACGCTCATGCCGCCGTCGCGCAAGTCGCGCAGCAGGGTCGCGAGCCGTTGCTTCTCCATATGGCGCAGGCCGGCGGCGGGCTCGTCGAGCAGCAACAGCATCGGATCGACGCAGAGCGCGCGGGCGATCTCGACGATGCGCTGCTGTCCCAGCGACAGCGAGCCTGCAAGCTGGTGCATCTGCTCGGCAAGGCCGACACGCTCGATCTGGCGGGCGGCCTCGGCAAGCAGCTTGGCCTCGTCGGCACGGTCGAGCCGCAGCATCGAGGCGATCGGCCCCGAATGGCCGCGCAGATGCGCGCCGATCGCGACGTTCTCCAGCACCGTCATGTCGGGGACGAGCTTGACGTGCTGGAAGGTGCGGGAGATGCCGAGCTTGACGATCTCCTGCGGCGGCGCCTTGTCGACCTTGTTGCCGAGCACCGAGATCGAGCCCGAGGTCGCCGACAGCACGCCGGTGATCAGGTTGAACGTCGTGCTCTTGCCGGCGCCGTTCGGGCCGATCAGCGCGACGATCTCGCGGGCCTGGACGTCGAAGGAGACGTTGTTGACGGCGGCTACGCCGCCGAACTGTTTTCGCGCTTTTTCGACCTGGAGCAGAATGCCGGATGGGCCCGCAGCGCGAGTGCGTGATTCGAGCTTCAACGAGGTATCAGGCTTCCCGCCGCTGGTGCGCTCGGGCATGAACGACATGAACCAGGGCCAGAGGCCGCCGGGCGCGAGCTGCAGCAGCGCCACCAGCATGATGCCGAACACGATGGTCTCGACCTGGCCGGAGCCGGGCAGGATCAGCGGCAGATAGCTTTGCAGCACCTCCTTCAGCACCACGACGATCGCCGCGCCGAGCACACCGCCCCAGACATAGCCGGCGCCGCCGACGACCGCGATGAAGAGATATTCGATGCCGGCCTGGGCGCCGAACGGCGTCGGGTTCACCGCGCGCTGAAGATGCGCGTAGAGCCAGCCGGAGAGGCCGGCCAGCACCGCGGCATGGATGAACACCAGCAGCTTGGCGCGCGGCGTGTGCACGCCGAAGGCTTCCGCCGCGACATGGCCGCGCCGGAGCGCGCGGATGGCGCGGCCGGTGCGTGAGTCCAAGAGGTTCATCGTCAGCAGGGCCGAGACGATGACGGCGACCCAGATCGCGTAATAGATCGACCCGGGAGAGAGCATTTTGAACGCGCCGATCGACAGCGGTGGGATCGCCGAGATGCCGTCGTTGCGGCCGAGAAACTCCAGCTTGCTGAAGAGGTAGAACAGGCCGAGTCCCCAGGCGAGCGTGCCGAGCGGCAGGTAATGACCGGAGAGGCGGACGGTGATCAGCCCGAGCAGCACCGCGAGCGATCCGCTGACCACGAGCGACAACGGCAGCGTCAGCCAGGGCGACAGGCCGTAGCTCGTCGACAGCACCGCGGTGGTGTAGGCGCCGAAGCCGACGAACGCCGCTTGCCCGAACGAGGTCAGACCGCCGACGCCGGTCAGCAGCACGAGGCCCATCGCGACGAGGGCGGCAAGGCCGATATTGTCGAGCAGCACGATCCAGAACGGCGGCATGCCGGGCACAAACGGGATCGCCGCCATGACAAGCGCGAAGATGAGGATGGAAAGCCGGCTCTGCATCGCGCGTCAGTCCTTCTCTTCCTCGACCGCGGGCGCGGCGAGCGAGCGCAGCAGCAGCACCGGGATCAAGAGCATGAAAACGATCACCTCCTTGTAGTTGGAAGCATAGAAGGACGAGAACGCCTCGACGATGCCGACGACCAGCGCCGCGACGGCCGTCAAGGGGTAGCTGACGAGGCCGCCGATGATCGCGGCGACGAAGCCCTTCAGGCCGATCAGGAAGCCGGAGTCGTAGTAGAGCGTCGTGATCGGCACGATCAGGATGCCCGACAGCGCGCCGATGACGGACGCCAGCAGGAAGGCGATCTGCCCTGACAGCGTGGTGCGGATGCCGGCGAGCCGTGCCCCTAACCGGTTGACGGCGGTGGCGCGCAGCGCCTTGCCGTAGAGTGTCAGCCCGAAGAACAGCCAGAGACCGATGATGAAGGCAATGGTGATGGCGTAGACGGTGATGCTCTGGCCGGTGAAGCGCAGCGCGCCCGCGGTGAAGGCGCCGGACAGCACCGCCGGTCCGCGCTGGCCTTCGGCGCCGAAGAACAAAAGGCCCAGCCCCTGGAGCGCGAGGTGTACGCCCACCGATGCGATCAGCAGCACCAGCACGGAGGTGTGCGCCAGCGGTTGGAAGGCGATCCGGTAAAGATACAGGCCGATCATCGCCACGATCATCAGCGATAGCGCGATGCAGATTGCCACCGGCGGTTTCTGGGCGGCGAAGTAAACGGTCAGCGCCAGCACGATCGCCGGCAGCACGATGTTGGCAACGATGCTGCGCAGGATCAGCCGCCCGTGCAGCGCCTTGCGCGCCACGAACAGATCGAAGACGAAGGCGCCGATGCCCAGCGCCAGCGCGAGTTTTGCCGTGCCCGGCATCTGGCCCGCCGCCAGCGAGGCATAGGTCAGCGCGCCATAGGTGACGAATTCGCCCTGGGGAATGAGGATGACGCGGGTGACGGCGAACACCAGCACCAGCGCCAGGCCGAGCAGCGCATAGATCGCGCCATTAGTGATGCCGTCCTGCACCAGGAACAGCATGATGGTGGTATTCAAGACCGGACGCTCCCCCTAAAGATTACGGACCGGTCCCCCCATTGTGGTGGACGGTCCGCTCACAGCCATTGAAAAACGCTGGCGATATTTGATATGGTCCATAACAATTATCAAATATAATCTCAAGCGTGGCGCGGGCGATCGGGCCGAATTTAGCGGGATTACGAGCAAGAGGCGATGACCGTTTCCAAAACTGCCGAAAAGTCCTCCGAAAAGCCGGCCGACATGGCCAAGGGCCGCAAGGACGCGGCCGAGGCTCAGCCCGAGGCGCTCCAGCTCGGCGAGCTCTCGGAGCAGCTTGGCTACGTCTTGAAGCGGGCACAGCTCAAGGTGTTCGAGAATTTTTTGCGTTGCATGGCCACGCTCCAGCTCACGCCGGCGCAATTCTCGGTGCTGCTGCTGGTCGAGAAGAATCCGGGCCGTAACCAGACCGAGATCGCCTCCACCCTCGGCATTCTCCGGCCGAACTTCGTGGCGATGCTCGACAATCTCGAAAGCCGCGACCTTTGCGCGCGGATCCGCTCCACCAACGACCGCCGCTCGCATATCCTGGTCCTGACCGACAAGGGCAAGGCCGTGCTGACCCGCGCCAAGAAGCTCGTTGCCACCAAGCACGAGGCGCGGCTGAACGACCTGCTCGGGCAGGCCAACCGCGAAACCCTGCTCGCGATGCTCGCGAAAATCGCCAACGAGTTTTGAGGGGGCGGGGCCGCGTACCGAGCCGTCTCGTGGCAAGCCCAAGCCACATTCTCCGCTGTCATCGCCCCGGCTTGCCGTCTTCGCTAACGCTTCGCCGGCCCAACACCGAGGAGCCCGGCGAAGCTTTAGCGTAGCCGGGACCGGGCGATCCAGCATTCCAGAGCCGGCGCGGCTAAATCGAGAAGCCGCGGCGTACTGGATTCGCCGAAGGCGAGACCCGGTGGCGGGGAATGACAGCGCAGTGTGGAGAGCGACCTCAATCCACCAGGATCACGCGGATATCGTTCACATTGGTCAGCGTCGGGCCGGGCTGTAGCAGATCGCCGGTCGCCTCGAAGAACGTGGTCGCGTCGTTGTTGTCGAGATAGGCTTCTGGCTTAAGCCCCTGCGCCTTCATCTTGGCGAACGTGGCCGCGTCGATCAGCGCGCCGGCGGGGTCGGTGGGATGGCCGGCGCCGCCATCGGCGCCGTCGGTGTCGCCGGCCAGCGCCGAGATGCCAGCCGCGTCCTTTAAGAGGCCCGCGAGCGCCAGCGCGTATTCCTGGTTCGGTCCGCCGCGCCCGTGGCCGCGCACGGTCACCGTAAGCTCACCGCCGGAGAGGATCGCGACGCGCTTGCCTTGCGCGCGCGCTTGCAGCGCGAGCTTGGCATGATCGGCAGCGACCTCGCGGGCCTCGCCTTCGAGATCGGCGCCGAGGTCGATGGTCTCGTAACCGGACTCGCGCGCCAGCCTCACGGCCGCGTCGAGCGACTGCTTGGGCCGCGCGATCAGCTCGAAATGCGCGCGCGCGAAGGCGGCGTCACCGGGCTTGCAGCTTTCATTGGCGGGATCGTCGAGCGCGCGGCGCACGGCGTCGTCGATGTCGAGCTTGTATTTCGCCACGATCGCTCGTGCATCTGAAAGCGTGGTCGGATCCGGCACGGTCGGGCCGGAGGCGATCGCGGAAGGGTCGTCGTGCGGCACGTCGGAGATCGCCAGCGTGACGATCTCGGCGGCATTTTTGCCGGCACGCGCCAGCCGGCCGCCCTTGATCCGCGACAGATGTTTCCTGACCGTATTCATCTCGCCGATCGGCGCGCCCGAGCGCAGCAGCGCCTTGTTGACCGCCTGCTTCTGCGCGAAGCTGATGCCGTCCACCGGCGCGATCCAGTTCGCCGAGCCGCCGCCGGTGAGTAGCACCAGGAGCAGATCGTCCGGCCCGGCCTCGTCCGCGAGCGCGAGCGTGTCGGCCGCGCCTTTGAGGCCAGCCTCGTCAGGCACGGGATGGCCGGCCTCGACCACTCGGATGCGGCGCGTCGGCACGCCATAGCCATGGCGCGTGGTGGCGATGCCGACGAGGCGCTCCGGCGCGAGCTTCAAGGTGTCGAGATAGTGCCGCTCCGCGGCCGCGGCCATGGCGCCTGCGCCCTTGCCGGCGGCGAGGCAGATCACCCGTCCGTTGGGCGCCGGCCGCAGGTGCGGCGCCAGCACGACGTTGGGATGGGCGGCAGCAACGGCAGCGTCGTAGAGTGCGCGGAGCAGGGGACGGCGGTCGGTCATGACGAAGGCCTTGGGCAGGGTCTCGGGCGAAGCGATGGCGGCGATACCGCCGCTCCCCTGCCTACCGCATCGGGCGCCAAAGCGTAAGCGGGCACTGCCATCATTCGATTATGCAATCGCGTGATCATAATCGGCGCGCAAGCAAAAACCCCTGCGCGAGCCGCGCAGGGGTGTTCTCGTCATCTGTTTCAGAGGGCTAGCCGCCGGCTTCAGCGTTGATCACGTCGCCGAACAGCTCCCAGCGCTCGCCCTTGAAGCGCTGCAGCTGCAGCGAACTGATCGGCGCGAAATCGGTCGGCGAGGTGTTGATCTTGATGCCCGGCAGCAGCACCTCGGTGCGGAAGTCCTTCAGGCTGGCCGCCTGTTTCATGACATTCGCGCGCGTCAGCTCGTCGCCGCAGTTCTTCAGGACCTGGACCAGCGTCTGCGCAACGCCGTAGCCGACGATGGTGCCGCCGTCGGTCTTGTCGCCTTCGGGGAAGTATTTCGTCATGAAATCAAGAAATGCTTTCATCCCGGCGTCGTTGGCCCATTGCGTGTCTGTGGTGTCCTTCAGATAGGCCGCCGAGATGATACCCTGCGCGTTTTCGAAGCCTGCCGGCTTGATCACGCTTCCGACCGAGGCCGAGACGTTGTTGAGGAAGTGGGTCGGTTTCCAGCCGATCTCGGCGTTCTTCTTGATGGCCTGCGCCGCAAATTTCGGCGTGGTGATGTTGACGAAGACATCGGCGCCCGTCGCCTTCAGCTTGACGATGTGATTGTCAATGGTCGGTTCCGACGTCTCGTAGCTTTCCTCGGCTACGATCATGTTCGTGGCCTTCGAACCAAGCCCGTCCTTCAGGCCCTTGAGATAGTCCTTGCCGTAATCGTCGTTCTGAAACAGAACGGCAATCTTCGCGTTCGGCATCTCCTTCAGGATGTACTTCGCGTAGATCTGCGTCTCGCTCTGGTAATTTGGCTGCCAGCCCATCGTCCAGGGGAAGTTCTGCGGATCGTTCCACTTGGTGGCGCCGGTGGCGACGAACAGCTGTGGCACCTTCTTCGAGTTCATGTATTTCTGGATCGCCGAGTTCGGCGGCGTGCCGAGCGAGTTGAAGATGAGCAACACCTCGTCGCTCTCGACCAGCTTGCGCGCCTGCTCCACCGTCTTTGGCGGTGAATAGGCGTCGTCATAGCTGATGAAATTGATCTTGCGGCCGTTGATGCCGCCCTCGTCATTGATCTTCTTGAAATAGGCGGCTTCGGTCCGCCCGATGATGCCATAGGCGGAGGCCGGTCCGCTGTAGGGCATGATGTTGCCGATCTTGATCTCGGTGTCGGTCGCGCCGGTATCGTATTTTTTCTGGGCCGATGCAGTGGAGGCCGAGGTCGCAATGAGCGCGAGCGCCAGTGACGCGGCCGCAAATTTGCCGGTGACAGCGGGCATTCCTATCTCCCTATTTTCTTGGTGTGCGCGTCCTTCTTCTTGGCTTGATTGTTTTGGCGACGCTGCCGCAATTCAATACGATTTGTCCGAGAGCTTCAAGGAAAAGCCCCTGCGGCAAGGCCGCAGAGGCTTCGTCTTTAGTCGATTGGAGTTACATCTTTGGCGACTGGTTAAGGTTAGCCGCCGACGTCGCCGCTCAGGATCTCGCCAAATCGCTCCCAATGCTCGCCCTTGAAGCGGATCAGTTGCAGCTGCGAGAGGGGTGCGAAATCGGTGGGCGAGGTGTTAACCTTGATGCCCGGCAACAGGCCACCCGGCTCATAGTCCTTGATGCTGGCGGCCTGCTTCATGACGTTTTCGCGGGTCAGATTGTCACCGCAGGCCTTGAGCACGTGAACGAGGCCCTGGCTCACGATGTAGGCATACATGACTGAGGCGTCGGCGCGGTTCGCTTCCGGATAGTACTTGTCCAGGAACTCGTTCCAGGCGATCATCGCCGGGTCGCTCTTCCATTGCGCGTCGGTCGGGTCCTTGAAATATTGCGACGAGATGATGTCCTGCGCGTTCTCGAAGCCGGCCGGCTTGATCACGCTGCCGATCGAGCCCGAGACGTTGTTGAGGAAATGCAGCGGCTTCCAGCCGAGCTCGGCGTTCTTCTTGATCGCCTGCGCCGCGAATTTCGGCGTGGTGATGTTCATGAAGACGTCGGCGCCCGAGGCTTTCAGTCTCACGATGTGCGAGTCGATGGTCGGCTCGGAAACCTCATAGCTGTCCTCGATGACGATCATCGAAGCCGCCTTGGCGCCCAGCCCGTCCTTGAAGCCCTTCAGATAGTCCTTGCCGTAATCGTCGTTCTGATAGAGCACCGCGATCTTGGCGTCCGGTTTGTTCTTCAGGATGTATTTGGCGTAGATGATGGTCTCGCTCTGGTAGTTCGGCTGCCAGCCCATCGTCCAGGGAAAGTTCTGCGGATCGTTCCACTTGGTGGCGCCGGTAGCGACGAAGAGTTGAGGCACCTTCTTCTGGTTCATGTATTTCTGGATCGCCGAGTTCGGCGGCGTGCCGAGCGAGTTGAAGATGAGCAGCACCTCGTCGCTCTCGACCAGCTTGCGCGCCTGCTCCACCGTCTTCGGCGGCGAGTAGCCGTCGTCATAGGTGATGAAGTTGATCTTGCGGCCGTTGATGCCGCCTTCGGCGTTGATCTTGCGAAAAAAAGCTTCCTCGGTCTTGCCAATCACACCGTAGGCGGAGGCTGGTCCGCTGTAGGGCATAATGTTGCCGATCTTGATTTCGGTGTCGGATGCACCGGTGTCGTATTTCTTCTGCGCGGACGCTGTCGTGGACAGGGTTGCAGCCAGCACGAGGGCAGCCGAGAAGGCCCCCAATCGCACATGCATTGCAGGCATCTTGATCTCCCTAGGTAGGTTTGAATGTGCCGTGTTCTTGATTGGAAGCGATCGTTGCGCGTCGCTTCGGCACACATTGAATACCCTTCCCGGGCGGCCAGCAAGAGAACGCCCCGCCGGAGCTGTCGCAGCGGGGCGCTCTTTTTTTGAGGGGATGCGAAATATTCCGGCGCGCGAGATGGGATGCGCCGTCAATCAGCTGCGCACAGGTTGTTTTGGAAAGCACAGGCTATTTTGAATTGCCGCGCTACAGCGCTCAGTGTCCGATCTCGCTGGAGAGGATATCGCCGAACAGCTCCCACTTCTTGCCCTTGAAGCGCATCATCTGGAGCTGCTCGATCGGGGCGAAATCGTCCGGCGCGGTGTTGATCTTGATGCCGGGCAGCAGCGTATCGGGTTCGAAATCCTTCAGGCTTGCGGCCTGCTTCATGACGTTCTCGCGGGTGAGATCGTCGCCGCACATTTGCAGCACCTTCACCATGGTCTGCGCGGCGGCATAGCCGAACACCACGCCGGCATCCAGCTTGTTGGCCTTGGGGTTGTACTGGGCGAGGAAGTTGTAGAACTTCTTCATGCCGTCATCGGCGTTCCATTGCGGGTCGGAGCCGTCCTTGGTGTAGCTCGCCGACAGGACGCCTTGCGAGATCTCGAGGCCTGCCGGCTCCAGCACGCCGCCGACCGAGGCCGAAACGTTGGAGATGATCTGCATTGGATGCCAATTGATCTCCGCCGCCTTCTTGATCCCCTGCGCGGCGAATTTCGGGCTGGTGATGCTGATGAAGATGTCGGCGCCGGCAGCCTTCAGTTTCACGACGTGCTCGTCGACCGTCGGGTCCGACGTGTCATAGGCCTCTTCCAGCACGATCATCGAGGCCTTGCTGCCGAGCCCTTCCTTCAGGCCCTTCAGATAGTCCTTGCCGAAATCGTCGTTCTGATAGAGCACGCCTATCTTTCCGTCCGGCTTCTCTTTCATGATGTACTTGGCGTAGATCCGCGCTTCGCTCGTGTAGCTCGGCTGCCAGCCCATGGTCCATGGATATTGCTTGGGATCGTTCCACTTCGAGGCGCCGCTCGCCACGAACAATTGCGGCACCTTTTTCTCGTTCATGTATTTGCGGATTGCACTGTTGGTGGAGGTACCGAGCGAGCCGAAGATCAGCAGCACGCCGTCGTTCTCGACCAGCTTGCGCGCCTGCTCCACCGTCTTCGGCGGCGAATAGGCGTCGTCATAGGAGATGAACTTGATCTTGCGGCCGTTGATGCCACCCTCCGCATTGATCTTGTTGAAATAGGCCTCCTCGGTCTTGCCGATTGCGGCATAGGCGGAGGCGGGGCCGCCATAGGGCATGATGTTGCCGATCTTGATCTCGGTGTCGGACGCGCCCGTGTCGTATTTCTTTTGCGCCAGCGCCTCGCTGCTCATTGCAGTGCACAATGCGAGCGCGGCCGACAGGGCCGCAACCTGAAAACGAACGGCGGTCATGGTTCTCCCACCCCGAGCTGGATCGGCGCCGCATTGAACAAGATTGGCGTCTTCCGTCAACAAAAAGCCCCCGCGATCGTTCGCGGGGGCTCTCTTTAGGGCTCGGCTATCGCGTCAGCGTGTCACTCGGAGGCGACGTCGCCGCTGATGATCTCGCCGAACAGTTCCCACTTCTCACCCTTGAACCGCTGCATCTGAAGCTGCGAAATCGGGGCGAAGTCGGTAGCGCTGGTATTGATCTTGACACCGGGCAGCAGCGTGTCCGGAGCAAAGTCCTTCAACGATGCCGCCTGCTTCATGATGTTGGCGCGGGTCAGATCGTCGCCGCACATTTCCAGCACCTTGGCCAGTGTCGACGCTGCGCCATAGCCATAGACCATGCTGGTGTCCGACTTGTCGGCGCCCGGCATGTACTTGTCGACGAACTCGTTCCACTTCTTCATGCCGGGATCGTTGGCCCACTGCGGATCGGTCGAATCCTTGGCATAGGCGGCAGACAGCACGCCCTGGGCATTCTCGAAGCCGGCCGGCTTCATCACGCTGCCGACCGAGATCGACACGTTGGTGAGGATCTGGAGCGGCTTCCAGCTGAGCTCGGCGGTCTTCTTGATGGTCTGGGCTGCGAACTTCGGCGTGGTGTAGATCAGCAGCACGTCGGGATTGGCGGCCTTGATCTTGACGATATGGCCGTCGATCGACGGCTCGGAGACCTCGTAGCTCTCTTCCATGATGATCATGGACGAGGCCTTGGCGCCGAGTCCGTCCTTGGTGCCCTTGAGGTAGTCTTTGCCGAAATCGTCGTTCTGGTACAGGATCGCGACCTTGGCGTCCGGCTTCTCCTTCATCAGCCATTTCGCGTAGATCTGCGCTTCGCTCTGGTAGGAGGGCTGCCAGCCCATGGTCCAGGGGAAGTTCTTCGGATCGTTCCACTTGGTGGCGCCGGTTGCGACGAACAGTTGCGGGATCTTCTTGGCGTTGAGATATTTCTGAATCGCCGTGTTCGAGGGCGTGCCGAGCGGATTGAAAACCACCAGCACCTCGTCGCTCTCGACCAGCTTGCGCACCTGCTCGACAGCCTTCGGCGGCGAATAGCCGTCGTCATAGGTGACGAAGTTGATCTTGCGGCCGTTGATGCCGCCCTTGTCGTTGATCATCCTGAAATAGGCTTCTTCGGTCTTGCCGATGATGCCATAGGCCGACGCCGGACCGCTGTACGGCATAATATTGCCGATCTTGATCTCGGTATCGGACGCGCCGGTGTCGTATTTCTTTTGGGCGAGTGCAGCGCCGGAGGTGAGGGCAATGGCCGCCGTTGCCGTGACCAGCGCGGCGGCTCGCAGTGTTCTTCCAAAATGCAATTCGTTCTCCTTGGTTAAAACGACAGGCTTGACGAGAGGGATTCAGTTCTTTCTGAGCTTGCCGGCGAGTTGCTGGCCCAGAATCGCGACCTGCCTTGCGCCATGCGGCACGAGGTAGATGACGAGGAACAGGAGCACGCCGAATACCGCGCCTGAGAGGCCCTTGGAGATGCCCTCCGCGATGTTCGGCACGAAGATGATGAAGGCCGCGCCGACGATCGAGCCGGGCAGCCAGCCGACGCCGCCGACGACCATGCCGAGGAACAGCGAGATCGCGAGCGTGATGGTGTAGCTGTCGGGCGCCACGAACTGCACGGCGATGGCGCCGAGTGAGCCGGCGATACCGGTGATGGCCGCGGAGACGCCGAAGGCCAGCGTTTTGTAGAGCGCGACGTCCACGCCCATGGCGGAGGCCGCGATCTCGTTGTCGCGGATCGCCATGAAGGCGCGGCCCGAGCGGGAGCGCAACAGGTTCACCGCGAAGATGTAGATCGCGATCGTGACCACGAGCGTGAAGTAGTACAGCCACATGTCCTGCGACATCGGCAGGCCGAACGGCGCGTCCGGCTTGGTGACGACGAGGCCCTGCACGCCGCCGGTCCAGTGCTCGAGGAAGTTCAGCTTCAGAAGCTGCGGCATCGCGGTCGCGAGCGCGAAGGTTGCGAGCGCGAGATAGACCCCGGAAAGCCGCAGCGCCGGCTGCCCGAACAGGAAGCCGAAGGCGAAGCAGACCACGCCGGCAATCGGCAAGGTCAGCGCATAATTGACGTTGAAGTGCTCCATCAGCACTGCGGTCGTGTAGGCGCCGACGGCGTAGAACGCGCTCTGGCCGAGCGAGAACTGGCCCGAGCCGCCGGTCAGGATGTTCAGTGCCAGCACCGCAAGTCCGTAGATCAGGAGCATCGTCATCTGGAAGATGATGAAGTTCTTGACGAAGACGGGCGCGATGAGCAACGCCGCGAGCACCACCAGCGAGGTGCCGGTGCCCAGCGTCATGGCCCGTTTCGGAACGGCCTCGACGGCAGGGGCTTCCGTTACGACATCTTCAACTGCGCTCATGATCAAACTCGCTTGACGATGTGCCGGCCGAACAGGCCAGCGGGTTTGACGACCAGGACGGAGATGATCAGCGCGAGCGCGATCGGAAGCTTTAGCTCGTTGCCGACGCCGGGAATGTAGGTGCCGGCGAGATTCTCGAAGACACCGACCAGGAAGCCGCCGACCACGGCGCCGAACGGGCTGGTCAGCCCGCCGAGCACCGCCGCGGCGAAGCCGTAGATCAGCACGCCGCCCATCATGTTGGGCTCCAGGAACACGACCGGGGCGATCAGCATGCCGGCGATCGAGCCGATCGCCGAGGCCATGCCCCAGCCCAGTGCGATCATCCAGGAGGTGTTGATGCCGACGAGGCGCGCCGATTCAGGCACCGAGGCGGCAGCGCGCATGGCAAGGCCGATCCGCGTGTACTGGAAGAAGAAATAGAGCCCCAGCAGCAGCAGCACGGTGACGCCGATCATGCCGGCCTGGTGGGTCGAGATCAGCTGGCTGCCGAGGAACGGGGCGGAGCCGAACGGGGTCGGGTACTGCTTGATCGTGAAGTCCCAAATCAGGCCGGCCGAGGAGTTGATGATCGCGAACAGCGCGATGAAGCCGGCGACGTTGGTCAGCACCGGCGCCTTCGCCAGAGGCTTGAACAGGATGCGTTCGATCGCGATGCCGCCGATGAACGAGAAGATCAGCGTGATCAGAAAGGCACCCCAATAGGGCACGCCCCATTGCATCAGTTGCCAGGAGATGAACGTCGAGAACATCGCCATCTCGCCTTGCGCGAAGTTGAGATGGTCGATGGCCTGGTAGATCATGACAACGGCCAGCGCCATGCAGGCATAGATGGCACCGGTGGCGATGCCGGCCAGGACCTGGTTGGTAAAAAGCTCCATCGTCCCGGCTCCTTAAAGCTTGCTCAATTTGGATTGAGATGCTGCGGCATCAAAGCTCCACCTCTCCCGTTGGGAGAGGTCGCGCGGTTGGCGCGGGTGAAGGGTTAAGGTCTTTCGGGGAAGCTGCGCCCCCTCATCCGGATTGCTTCGCAATCCGACCTCTCTCCGTTGGGGAGAGGTGTACCCAGAGCGATACATTGTTGCCATCATCCGCTCCCTCAGTAACCCAGATAGGATTTGCGGATTTCTTCGTTGTTCGCGATGTCTTTCGCTTTGCCCGACATCACGATGCGGCCGGTCTCGATCACATAGGCCTGGTCGGCGAGTTCGAGCGCGAGCTGGGCGTTCTGCTCGACCACCAGGATCGACACTTTGTCCTCGCGGTTGATCTTGCCGAGGATGCCGAACAAATCGCGCACCACGAGCGGCGCGAGACCGAAGGAGGGCTCGTCCAGCAGCATCAGCCGCGGCCGCAGCATCAGCGCGCGGGCGACCGCGAGCATCTGCTGTTCGCCGCCGGAGAGCGTGCCGGCCTGCTGGGTGTGCCGCTGCTTCAGCACCGGGAAATGCGCGTACATGCGCTCGATGTCGGAGACGATGCCGGCGCTGTCCTTGCGGGTGATGGCGCCGAGCTGGAGGTTCTCCTCCACCGTCATGTTGGTGAAGGTGCCGCGGCCCTGCGGCACATGGGCAATGCCGAACCGCACGATGCTCTCGGTGGAGCGGTTGTTCAGCGGCTTGCCGTCGAACTCGATGCCGCCGGTCGAGCGCACCATGTTGCAGATCGCGCGCAGCGTCGTGGTCTTGCCGGCGCCGTTGGCCCCTAACAGCGTCACGAGCGAGCCTTCGTTCAGCGAGAAGGACAGGCCATGGAGCGCCTGGACCTGGCCGTAATAGGCACGCAGGTCCTTGACGTTGAGCAGCGTCGTCATTGGTCCTTGCTCCCGAGATAGGCCTTGATGACGTCGGGGTCCGCCTGCACCTGGGCGGGCGTGCCTTCCGCGAGCTTCTTGCCGAAATTGAGCGCGACGACGTGGTCGGCGATCGACATCACGAGACCCATGTGGTGCTCGACCAGGAGCACGGTCATGTGGCGATCGTCGCGGATGCGACGGATGAGGTCGCCGAGCACATGGACTTCCTCGTGATTGAGGCCGCCGGCGGGCTCGTCGAGCAGCAGGATCTTCGGGTCCGCCGCCAGCGCGCGCGCCAGCTCGACGCGCTTCTGCGTGCCGAAGGGCAGGCCGGAAACCACGGTGTGGGCAACGTCCTCAAGATCGAGATAAGCGAGGATTTCGTGCACCTTGTTGTTGACGCTGGTCTCGCTGCGCCGGACCCAGGCCAATCTCAGGGAGTCGCTGATGATGTCGCTGGAGGTCTTTGAATGGGCGCCGACACGGACATTGTCCATCACCGAAAGGTTCGGAAACAGCGCCACGTTCTGGAAGGTGCGGCCAATGCCGATCTCGGCGATCCGGTGCGGCGGCCGCGACAGGATGCTGACGCCCTCCATCAGGATGTCGCCGGACGACGGCTGGTAGAGCCGCGACAGGCAGTTGAAGAGCGTGGTCTTGCCGGCGCCGTTCGGGCCGATCAATCCCAGGATCTGCCCCTTGTGCATGTCGAAGGACACGCCGTTGAGCGCGATGATGCCGCCGAACACGACGCTGACGTCGCGAACCGCGAGCAGGGGCGATGTCCCCTGCGCGAGCTGTGCCTGCGTCATCTCGTCTCGCCCACACCGATCAGTGGGCGAAGGGGCGATGCGAACCGCTCCCGGTGATGACAAAGGCTATCTGAATCCCTCGGCCACACGCGCAACTTTTCCTCCTGATTTCAGCTTTTTGCTGACGTCTTTTTTTGAATGCGGCATCAGACCCCCGAGTGCCGCTTCGATGTTCCTTACCATCGCAAGCAGACGCGGTCCAATGTCGTTGATCAAACGCTCTTCCGTGAAACGGAATGCGGGCGCGCCGCAATTGAATGCGTAGGGTCCGGTTCCGTCGTTGAGCTTGAGCGCGACGCCGGCGGCACCGATGTCGTCGTGCCAGTCGCCGACGGAAATCGCAAAGCCATATTTCGCCACGGTCTCGCCGGAGCGTTCCAACCCGTCGCGCATCTTCGGCCAGCGGCTGCCGTAATGCTCGCGCAGCAGACGCGACAGTTCTGCGCGATCGTCGGCATCGAGCGCCCAGAAATAGGCGCGACCCATCGCGCTGGTTGCAATCGGCACGCGGGAGCCGACGTCAAGTTGAACGCCGACGGTCTCGCTGCCCCGGCTCTGCCCGAAATAGATCATGCTGTGGCGGTCGCGGCCGCCGACGGCGACCGCGCCGCCGGTCGCGCGCATCACTTCCTCGCGGAACGGTTCGGACAAATGCCGAACACCGAGATTGGCGAGCGCCGCATAGCCAAGCGACATCGCGGCCGGTGTGAGCTGGTACTTCTCGAAGCGGGGAACCGGCGCAAGATAACCGAGCTTCGTCAAGGTGTAGGTCAGGCGTGACACGGTCGGCTTCGGCAGATTTGTCCGCGCCGCGATCTCCTGATTGCCGAGAAGGCCGTCATTGGGTTCGAATGCGCGCAATACGTCCAGTCCGCGGGAAAGCGCGACGACGAAATTCCGGTCGGTCGCAGTCTTCTTTCCTGTACGCTTCATCCCTGATCTGCTTCTTGCGCGGAGTCGTTGACAACGTCCGTGCTTCAAAATAACCCTGCCGTCAAGATGCGGAATTAAATTCCGCACCGCGAAATCGAACAAAGTTAATCCCACCAAGGAGGGACACCGTGAGCGAAGTGGTCAAGCTTGAGCGTCATGACGAAGTCGGCATCGTCACGGTCGACAGCCCTCCAGTCAATGCGCTGAGTGCCGCGGTCCGCAGCGGCATTTTGGAGTGCGTCAAGGCTGCAATCGCCGATCCCGGCATCAAGGGCATCGTGCTGACCTGTGCCGGCCGCACCTTCATTGCGGGTGCCGACATCACCGAATTCGGCAAGCCGCCGAAGCCGCCCGCCCTCAACGACGTGCTGTCCGAGATCGAGAACTCGCCGAAGCCGATCGTCGCCGCGATCCATGGCACCGCGCTCGGCGGTGGCCTCGAGGTCGCGCTCGCCTGTCATTACCGCGTCGCGGTGAAAGAGGCCAAGCTCGGCCTGCCCGAGGTGAAGCTCGGCCTGTTGCCGGGCGCGGGCGGCACCCAGCGCCTGCCGCGCGCGGTCGGTCCCGAGCTCGCGGTCAAGATGATCGTCGGCGGCGATCCCATTGGCGCAGCGGAGGCGCTGAAGAACGGGTTGATCGAGGAGATCATCGAGGGCCCGGCGTCGGGCGGCGAAGCCTTCGTCCGCAAGCTGCTGGCCGAGAAGCGTCCGCTGCGGCGCCTGCGCGATGACGATTCCAAGCTCGCGGCCGCCAAGGCCGATCGTTCCATCTTCACCAATGCGGTCGCGGCCATGACCAAGAAGTCGCGCGGCCTGGAAGCGCCGTTCGCAGCGGCCGACGCCGTCGGCTACGCCATCGACCTGCCGTTCGACGAGGGCCTAAAGAAGGAGCGCGAAGGCTTCCTCAAGCTCGTCGCCAGCGACCAGTCCAAGGCGCAGCGCTATGCCTTTTTCGCCGAGCGCGAAGCCGCCAAGATCGCGGGGATCCCTGAAGGCACCAAGCCGCGCCCGGTCAACCGTGTCGCCATCCTCGGCGCCGGTACCATGGGCGGCGGCATTGCGATGTCGTTTGCCAATGCGGGCATTCCCGTCACCCTGATTGAGACCGGGGAAGAGCAGCTCAAGCGCGGCATGGGCGTCATGCAAAAGAACTGGGAAGCGACCGCGGCACGCGGCGGCATCCCGGCCGATGCGCCTGCCAAGCGCATGGCGCTGATCAACGGCAAGGTCGGGATCGAGAACGTCGGCGATGCCGACCTCGTCATCGAGGCCGTGTTCGAGACCATGGCGGTGAAGAAGGAAGTGTTCGGCAAGCTCGACCAGTTCGCCAAGCCCGGCGCGGTGCTCGCCTCCAACACCTCGTATCTCAACATCGACGAGATCGCGAAGTCGACCAAGCGTCCGCAGGACGTTCTCGGGATGCACTTCTTCTCGCCGGCCAACGTCATGAAGCTGTGCGAGATCGTGCGCGCCGAGAAGACCGCGCCCGATGCGCTGGTCACCGCTGTCAATATCGCACGCAAGATCGCAAAGGTGCCGGCCGTGGTCGGCGTGTGCGACGGCTTCGTCGGCAACCGCATGCTGGCGCAGCGCGGCAAGCAGTCCGAGAAGCTGCTGTTCGAAGGCGCTTTGCCGCAGCAGGTCGATGCCGTCGTGACCAAGTTCGGCATGCCGATGGGACCGTTCGCGATGGGCGATCTCGCCGGCCTCGACATCGGCTGGCGCTCGCGGAAAGATCGCGGCATCAAGTCGGAGATCGCGGATGCGCTCTGCGAAGCCGGCCGCTTCGGCCAGAAGACCGGCAAGGGCTACTACAAGTATGAAGGCGGCAGCCGCGCGCCGCTGCCCGATCCCGAGGTCGAGAAGCTGATCGACGAGACACTGGCCCGTCTCGGCCGCAAGAAGCGTGTCGTCAGCGACGAGGAGATCCTCGAGCGCATGATGTATCCGATGATCAACGAGGGCGCGAAGATCCTCGAAGAGGGCATTGCGGTACGCCCCTCCGACATCGACGTGGTCTGGCTCTACGGCTATGGCTGGCCGATCTACCGCGGCGGCCCGATGTTCTGGGCCGACAGCGTCGGCCTCAAGCACATCGCCGACCGCTTGTCGTTCTACGCCAAAGAGACCAACGACCCGAGCCTTGAGCCCGCGCCGCTCCTGAAGAAGCTCGCGGATGAGGGCAAGACGTTCGCGTCGCTGGCGGCTGCGTCGAAGGCGGCTTGATGGAGCTTCGCGCTCCAATTCTCAGTCATTCCGGGGCGCCCGCAGGGCGAACCCGGAACCTCAAGATTCCGGGTTCGATGCTTCGCATCGGCCCGGAATGACGCTTTGTTGGACTTGAGACCTTAATGACCCATCCCGGCGAACAGTTTTATCCCGAGGGCGTGCATTGGGACGACACCATCGTCCAGGGTACGCTGCCCGACCTGCTGTCGCAGGCCGCCGCCGATTACGGCGCGCGCACCGCGATCGAGTTTCGCGACCGACCCATCACTTATAGCGCGCTTGCCGCGATGGCCGAGCGTGCCGCCGCGGCCTTCCTGCGCGCCGGCTGTGGCAGGAACAGCTCGGTCGCACTGTTCCTCGGCAACACGCCCGATCATCCCGTCAATTTCTTCGGTGCGCTCAAGGCCGGCGCCCGCGTCGCGCATCTGTCGCCGCTCGACGGCGAGATCGCGCTGACCCACAAGGTCGCCGATTCCGGCTCGCGCCTGCTCGTCACCTCCAACCTTGCCGCGCTGCTGCCGACCGCGCTGAAATTTCTGGAGAAGGGGCTGATCGATCGCCTCGTCGTCTGCGAGGACGACGATTGGGGCAAGGTCGGCACGCCGCAGGCGGCGATCCCCGATGATCCCCGTATCGTCACGTTCGAAGCCTTCGTCGAAGGCGCGGCCGCGCCGGCCGAGTGGCCGAACGTGACGGCCGATGACGTCGCGCTGCTGCAATATACCGGCGGCACGACCGGCCTGCCCAAGGGTGCGATGCTGACGCACGGCAACCTCACCGCGGCGGTGTCGATCTACGACGTCTGGGGCAAGCCGGCGCGCGCCGCGCGCGGCGATGTCGTCGAGCGCGTGATCTGCGTGCTGCCGCTGTTTCACATCTATGCCCTCACCGTCGTGCTCTTGTCCTCGCTTCGCCGCGGCAATCTGATTTCGCTGCATCAGCGCTTCGATGTCGAAGCGGTGATGCGCGACATTGAGATCAAGCGCGCGACGTACTTTCCGGGCGTGCCGACGATGTGGATCGCGATTGCGGCGCTGCCCGACCTCGACAAGCGCGACTTCTCCTCGCTTGCCACCATCGGCTCTGGCGGTGCACCGCTGCCGGTGGAGATCGCGAGCTTCTTCGAGCGCAAGGTCGGCAAGAAGCTGCGCAGCGGCTGGGGCATGACCGAGACCTGCTCGCCCGGCACCGGTCATCCGCCTGTTGGCCCCGACAAGCCCGGTTCGATCGGTCTGATGCTGCCCGGCATCGAGCTCGACGTGGTCGCGCTGGACGATCCGAGACGCGTGCTGCCGCCGGGCGAGGTCGGCGAGATCCGCATCAAGGGCCCGAACGTCACGAAGGGTTATTGGAACAAGCCGGAGGGGTCCGCGGAGGCCTTCGTCGACGGCCGTTTCCTCACCGGCGACATCGGCTACATGGATCAGGACGGCTATTTCTTCCTGGTCGATCGCAAGAAGGACATGATCATCTCCGGCGGCTTCAACGTCTATCCGCAGATGATCGAGCAGGCGATCTACACCGTCCCCGGTGTGCACGAGGTGATCGTGCTCGGCATTCCCGATCCCTATCGTGGCGAGGCCGCCAAGGCCTTTATCAAGCTGAAGCCGGAGGCAAAACCGTTCTCGCTCGACGAGCTGCGCACCCAGCTCGCTGGCAAGCTCGGCAAGCATGAATTGCCGGCCGCAGTCGAGTTCGTCGACGATCTGCCGCGCACGCCGGTCGGAAAATTGTCGCGCCACGAATTGCGCCAGCAGCAGAAATCGTCACAATCCATCAAAACCGCATCAGGAGGTCGTTCTTGACCGACGCCGTTATCGTTTCCACCGCCCGCACGCCGATCGGCAAGGCCTATCGCGGCGCGCTCAACGCCACCGAGGGCGCGACCCTGCTCGGCCACGCCATCGGCGAGGCCGTCGCCCGCGCCAAGGTCGATCCCAAGGAGGTCGAGGACGTCGTGATGGGTGCAGCCCTCCAGCAGGGCGCGACCGGCGGCAACATCGCGCGCAAGGCGCTGCTGCGCGCCGGCCTTCCCGTCACCGTCGCCGGCACCACCATCGGCCGGCAATGCGCTTCGGGCCTGCAGGCGATCGCGCTCGCCGCGCGCTCGGTGATCTTCGACGGCGTCGAGATCGCGGTCGGCGGCGGCGGCGAGTCGATCAGCCTCGTGCAGAACGACAAGATGAACGGCTTCCACGCCCAGGATCCGGCGCTGCTCAAGATCAAGGGCGAGGTCTACATGCCCATGATCGACACGGCCGAGGTCGTCGCCACGCGCTACGGCATCTCGCGCGAACGCCAGGACGAATATTCGCTGGAGAGCCAGCGCCGCACCGCGGCCGCGCAGCAGGGCGGCAAGTTCAAGGACGAACTCGCGCCGATCACCACGCAGATGGCGGTTACCGACAAGGCGACCGGTACGGTCTCGATGAAAGAAGTCACGCTGTCGCAGGACGAAGGTCCGCGTCCGGAGACCACCGCTGAAGGCCTCGCCGGCCTCAAGCCGGTGCGCGGTGACGGTTTCACCATCACCGCCGGCAATGCCAGCCAGCTTTCCGACGGCGCCAGCGCCTCCGTCATCATGAGCGACAAGGAAGCGGCCAAGCGCGGCCTCAAGCCGCTCGGCATCTTCCGCGGCTTCGTCTCCGCCGGCTGCGAGCCGGACGAGATGGGTATCGGCCCGGTTTTCGCCGTGCCGCGCCTGCTCAAGCGTCACAATCTCACGGTTGACGACATCGGCCTGTGGGAGCTCAACGAGGCCTTCGCGGTGCAGGTGCTGTATTGCCGCGACAAGCTCGGCATCGACCCCGACAAGATCAACGTCAATGGCGGCGCGATCTCGGTCGGCCATCCCTACGGCATGTCGGGCGCGCGCCTCACCGGCCACGCTCTGATCGAAGGCCGCCGCCGCAAGGCGAAGTACGCGGTCGTCACCATGTGCGTCGGCGGCGGCATGGGCGCGGCGGGACTTTTTGAGGTGTTGCAATAGTTCACCGTCGTCCTGGCTTTCGCCAGGATGACGAAGCTCACAGGAGGATCCGATGGATCTCGCATTCACGAAAGAAGAGCAGGCGTTTCGCGAGGAAGTGCGGCAGTTCTTGCGCGACAACGTGCCGCCGGATACGCGGCGCAAGCTGGTCGAGGGCCGCCACCTCTCGAAGGACGAGATGGTGACATGGTGGCGCATCCTCAACAAGAAGGGCTGGGGCGTCAGCCACTGGCCGAAGGAATATGGCGGCACGGGGTGGACAAGCGTGCAGCACTACATCTTCAACGAGGAGCTGCAGTCCTATCCAGCGCCGCAGCCGCTCGCCTTCGGCGTCAGCATGGTCGGCCCGGTCATCTACACCTTCGGCAACGAGGAGCAGAAGAAGAAGTACCTGCCGCGCATCGCCAATGTCGACGATTGGTGGTGCCAGGGATTTTCGGAGCCCGGCTCCGGCTCCGACCTCGCCTCGCTGAAGACGAAAGCCGAGCGCAAGGGCGACAAATGGATCATCAACGGCCAGAAGACCTGGACCACGCTGGCCCAGCACGCCGACATGATCTTCTGCCTCTGCCGCACCGATCCCGCCGCCAAGAAGCAGATGGGCATCTCCTTCATCGTGTTCTCGATGAAGTCGAAAGGCGTCACCGTGCGTCCGATCCAGACCATCGACGGCGGCGCCGAGGTCAACGAGGTCTTCTTCGACGACGTCGAGGTTCCCTACGAGAACCTGATCGGCGAGGAGAACAAGGGCTGGGACTACGCCAAATTCCTGCTCGGCAATGAGCGCACCGGCATTGCCCGCGTCGGCGTCTCCAAGGAGCGCATCCGCCGCATCAAGGATCTGGCGTCGAAGGTCGAGTCCGGCGGCAAGCCGATCATCCAGGATCCCGCCTTCCGCGAGAAGCTCGCGGCCTGCGAGATCGAGCTGAAGGCGCTGGAGCTGACCCAGCTTCGCGTCGTCGCCGACGAAGGCAAGCACGGCAAGGGCAAGCCCAATCCGGCTTCGTCCGTGCTAAAGATCAAGGGCTCCGAGATCCAGCAGACCACCACCGAGCTGTTGATGGAAGTGATCGGTCCGTTCGCCGCGCCTTACGACGTGCACGGCGACGACGGCTCCAACGAAGCCATGGACTGGACCGCCCAGATCGCACCGAGCTATTTCAACAACCGCAAGGTCTCGATCTACGGCGGCTCCAACGAGATCCAGCGCAACATCATCGCCAAGGCGGTGCTGGGGCTTTAGCGTCATTCCGGGGCGCGCGTCAGCGCGAACCCGGAATCTCGCGCCACAAACTCTGGATTTCCGGGTCCACGCGCTACCGCGCGTGTCCCGGAATGACGAAGCATTAATTCCGGGTACGAGGAACCAAGCAACATGGATTTTGACCTGTCCGAGGAGCAGCGGCTTCTCAAGGAAAGCATCGACGGCCTCTTGACCGATTCCTACGATTTCGAGAGCCGCAAGAAGTATATGAAGGAGAAGGGCGGCTGGAGCAAAACCGTCTGGCTCAAGCTCGCCGAGCAGGGCCTGCTCGGCCTGCCCTTCGCAGAGACCGATGGCGGCTTCGGTGGCGGCGGCGTCGAGACCATGATCGTGATGGAAGCGCTCGGCAAGGCGCTGGTGCTCGAGCCTTATCTCGCCACGGTGGTGATCGGCGGCGGCTTCCTGCGCCATGCCGGCAGCGACGCGCAGAAGGCCGCGCACGTGCCAGGGATCATCGACGGCAGCAAGACGCTGGCGTTCGCCCAGCTCGAGAAGAACTCGCGCTACGATCTGTTCGACGTCACCACGACGGCGAAGAAGAAGAGCGAAGGTTGGGTGATCGACGGCGAGAAGTTCGTCGTGCTCAACGGCGAGAACGCCGATACCCTGATCGTCACCGCGCGCACCAAGGGCGAGCGCCGCGATCATAAGGGCATCGGCGTGTTCCTGGTCCCCGCCAATGCAAAAGGCGTAGCTAAGAAGGGCTATCCGACCCAGGACGGCCTGCATGCTGCCGACGTCACCTTTACCGGCGTCGAAATCGGCGCGGACGCCGTGCTCGGCAACCCCGAGGATTCGCTCGCGCTGATCGAGCGCGTCGTCGACGAGGCGCGCATCGCACTCTGCGCCGAGGCGGTCGGCTTGATGGACGAGTCGCTCAAGACCACGGTCGAGTACATCAAGACGCGAAAGCAGTTTGGCGTTCCGATCGGCTCGTTCCAGTCGCTCCAGCACCGCGCCTCCGACATGTTCGTCGCGGCCGAGCAGGCGCGCTCGATGTCGATGTTCGCGACCATGGCCGGTGATTTCGAGGACGCCAGGGAGCGCAGCAATGCGATCGCCGCGGCCAAGGTGCAGATCGGCAAGTCGGCCAAATTCGTCGGCCAGCAGTCGATCCAGCTCCACGGCGGCATCGGCATGACCATGGAGGCGAAGATCGGCCACTATTTCAAGCGCCTCACCATGATCGAGAATACCTTTGGCGACACCGACTACCACCAGCGCCGTGTCGCGGAGACGGGCGGATTGATCTAGTCATACGACGCCTGTCGTCCCCCGCGAAGGCGAGGGGCCCAGTCCACCGCGGCTTCTCGATTCCAGCCGCGCCGTCTCTGGAATACTGGATCGCCCGCCTTCGCGGGCGATGACACTGAGTATGCGGCCATAGCGGAGCCCAACAAATGAAAAACACCCCGTTCGATCTCACCGGCAAGGTCGCCGTCGTCACCGGCTCCAGCCGCGGCATCGGCCGCTCCTCCGCCGAGCTGCTGGCAAAATTAGGAGCCAAGGTCGTGGTCTCCTCGCGCAAGGCGGATGCCTGCAAGGAGGTCGCCGATGGCATCATTGCCGCCGGCGGCGATGCCATCGTCATTCCCTGCAACATCGCGCGCAAGAACGAGGTCGAGGCGCTGATCTCGGGCGCAACGAAGCACTACGGCAAGGTCGACATCCTCGTCTGCAACGCCGCAGTGAACCCCTATTACGGCCCGCTGCTCGACATCACCGACGAAGCCTTCGACAAGATCATGGGCTCGAACGTCAAGAGCAACATCTGGCTCTCCGCGCTCGCGATCCCTGAGATGGCCGAGCGCGGCAATGGCTCCGTCATCATCATCTCCTCGATCGGCGGCTTGCGCGGCTCCACCGTGATCGGCGCCTACGGCATCTCGAAAGCCGCCGACTTCGCGCTGTGCCGCTCGCTCGCCGGCGAATGGGGCCCCAAAGGCGTTCGCGTCAACTGCATCGCGCCCGGACTCGTCAAGACCGATTTCGCCCGCGCGCTCTGGGAAGACGAAGCCAATCTGAAGCGCCGCACCGCCACCACGCCGCTCCGCCGCATCGGCGAACCCGACGAAATCGCCGGTGCCGTCGCCTACCTCGCCTCCGACGCATCGAGCTTCATGACCGGCCAGACCATCGTCATCGACGGCGGCGTCACCACGGCAGCGGTGTAGCCGGCGAAACTACGTTCAGTTGCATCGAGGCGCGGCTTCTCTTACCCTCCCCTGGAGGGGGAGGGTCGCTGCGCGGTCCAAACCGGCTACATGGGTAACAGACTAGACCGGCGACATGGGTAACAGGTCAACTATTCGGCAAGGAGGGCTTGCCGATGGCTTGGAAGGA
>NZ_JADPKE010000023.1:0-536 GCF_023073795.1 Bradyrhizobium sp. 159
ATCCTGACCGGCGGCCAGGCGATCTCGGAAGACCTCGGCATCAAGCTCGAGAACGTCACGCTCAACATGCTCGGTCGCGCCAAGAAGGTGATGATCGACAAGGAGAACACCACCATCGTCAACGGCGCCGGCAAGAAGGCCGACATCGAGGCGCGCGTGGCCCAGATCAAGGCGCAGATCGAGGAGACCACCTCGGACTACGATCGTGAGAAGCTCCAGGAGCGTCTGGCCAAGCTCGCCGGCGGCGTCGCGGTGATCCGCGTCGGCGGCGCGACCGAGGTCGAGGTGAAGGAGCGCAAGGATCGCGTTGATGACGCGATGCATGCGACCCGCGCGGCCGTGGAAGAAGGCATCGTCCCCGGCGGCGGCGTCGCCCTGCTCCGTGCCTCCGAGCAGCTCAAGGGCCTGCGCACCAAGAACGACGACCAGAAGACCGGCGTCGAGATCGTGCGCAAGGCGCTGTCGGCGCCCGCTCGCCAGATCGCTATCAACGCCGGCGAAGACGGCTCGGTGATCGTCGGCAAGATCCTGGAGAA
>NZ_JADPKE010000014.1:0-521 GCF_023073795.1 Bradyrhizobium sp. 159
ACGAGGTTCAGATCGTGAATGCGTTGATCCTGAACCATGAACTTGACGAACAGTTTGGCGATGCTTTTGGCCTGCCGCTGCGTCTTCTCGTCCCAGTGACCGTCGGAGGCGTTCAATTGGATGACGCCATCGGCAAATCGCAAGAACTCGGCCATGGGCACAAATTGCGATATCGCAGAGGCGCCCGCCGCCGGTGGCTCGCCCGGACGATCCACCACGGTCGCCGTGGTCGATGACGCCGGCTTCGGAGGATCGTTCCTCGCAAGGATCAGACGATCCACCAGACCCTCATCTTCGATCCTCGCGCCGCCATAGCGCCGGTCGGACTCGGCCAGTGCGAGCTTCATTCCGCGCAGGTACGTTCCCTGCGCGACGGCGATATTCATAGCCGTCGGAATGGCGGCGACGTCCTCGATCATGGCCCGAAGGATGTGATGCTTGGTCGGAATCAACTCGTTGACGCGGAGCATGGCGAGATGGTCCTGAACCGCCTCGATGTCAGTTTCGGACAGCCCGTCCGC
>NZ_JADPKE010000067.1:0-90831 GCF_023073795.1 Bradyrhizobium sp. 159
TCGATCTTGAACTCGCGACTGAACTTCCGTCTCTTCATCGCCCACCTCCGGCTTCATGAAACACCTAATCCTGGTGTCCATCAAACCGGCAGCAGCTCAATCAGATTCAAGACGCTTTGACTGCTTCCTGCAAGTCTCTTGAGACTTGCAGGGCGTCAATCCGATCTCAATGCAGAGCATTCCTGTCATGCGCCGCCGAAGCAGGCCCCGGATTACAACCGGTGTACCGCTCTTCTTCTCCGGAGTTGGCTTGGGGCCTCGCGCCGCTGCTGCCGCTCGCAATAGCTGACGCGCAAGCGATGGCGTCGTGTATGGTTTTTCTGTGCTCTGTAAAAGCGCCTGAGGCGAGCAGGAACCGACCGCCGCCGGCGCATCGCTGCGCAGAAGGAGAGCAGTCGAGGATATGGAGAAAATCCAGGTGATACCGCGTCGTTCACAATACGTCGTGCGAGTTCGTCATCCTTTCGCAATGAGGTGAGCCACACGACGGTCGTCGTCACGGTCGCTCTTCGATAACCCTTCGATGACGCCGGCGCGATCCGCCGCGTTGCGGTTCTGGCTCATCTTCCGCGTGCCATCGAGCCGTGTAATTTGCAATCGCAGACCGACAATCCCCTTAAGCTCCGTTTTGATGAAATCGGCAGGGGCGTCAGAAACCGCCCAGCGATCTTTGCCCGAGCGCTCATGCACATCGGTCAGCCGCGTGACCACCGTTCGCAGCCGATCGGCATCATCGAAGAATTCGACCGGCCCGTACGCATGCACAGCGACATAGTTCCACGTCGGTACGGCCTCGCCTCTCTCGTGCTTGGTCACGTACCAGGAGGGGCTGACATAGGCCTCCGCTCCAGCGAAAATGGCCATCGCCTCGCCAGTCGGTGTCAGCTTCCACTGCGGATTCGCACGCGCCACGTGGGCGTAAATCGTGCCCATGGAGCCTTCGCGCTCGTCGAGTACTACGGGCAGCATCGTTCCAACAAGCCCTTCGTGAGTAGCGGTGATCAGTGTCGCCGAGCGTGCCTGGCGCATCGTCCGATGAACGTCGGTGATATCGACAACTTGGAAGGAGGGCGGCGTGTACATCGACGAAGCTCCCCGGCAGCCCGAGGGAAAGCCGGGCGACTCATGATTCGGACTGGGGTACACCTCATGCTGGATCATAAAAACGATCAGTTTTGGTGGGTGGTTTCATTCCTCCGCGCGCGCTAGGCCCTGGGGGCAGCAAACCTATGATGCGTCAAAGGTGCAGGTGCACATCGGAGGGTGCGTTTGCACGCTGGTCAGCCGTTGCCTTCTATGCGCCCGCTTGCAGACGAATTCGGCTCTTCGTGCCGATGACTGCAGCACATGAGCAGCTTCACCTTAGGGCTGTGAGTGGGGACGACCAGAATTGCGGCTGAGCCCTGCCGCATCAGCTCGAAGCGCCGCGAGTCGCAGGTTGGCGGTGACTGGCTGTGCTAGATCCGCCCCTGGCACTGGACAGACAATCAAAAACAAGGAAATCGTAGCCATTCCGGCGGCGTGATGATTGCCGGTCATGAAATCGATAGGAGGCGTCCGTCCGTGTGATGTGTCTGGCACGCGACATACGGGGCCAATCTGGCCCATCTATATCGCAGAAGAAGGGGCCTGACATCCGACGTGCAATCCAGGAAGACGAGGATCCCAGCCGCGCCGCCTATCTGTTTCCCGCGGATGCGAATTATCATGCATCACGCGTTCTGGTGCTGGTCGAAAATGCCGAAGAGCTCAAGCGCCTCCCGCCGGTCCAGCAAAACGTCAAGAGCGACGGCCCATCCTCCCAGGCCAGACGTGTTGCGCGCTACAGTATTCCGCTGACGGGGCCTCGAAGCATCGACCGCTGCTTTCATCGGCCGTGATTGGCTCTATGGCTACCCAGATCCATCACAGCTGGCGCGCAGCCTGCGGCTGCACACTTCGGCTGTTGCGTAGCATGGTTCCGATCTTCCGATCCTGCCTTATTGAGGACGATCTGATCGCGTTAACGCCGCATGCTGATGGCCTATTCCAGTTCAGCATTTCAGTTCGAGAGTTCAAGTCCTCGTGCGGATTTTCCGGGTAAGAGAGAGCATATGCCTATGAAGGACACGATGAGCACATCAAGCGGTCGTTGCGCGTGCTCGGTGGACTTGCTGTCGTCGTCGGCGTCTCTTCCGTGCTCGGATCGAACAATGTGCGATCGGAAGCCCTCAAGGGCTTTGGCTCTGCAGCGACGGGCGGCCTTGGAGGCGAGGTAGTTCAGGTCAGATCAACCAAAGCTCTGAAGTATGTGTCGTTCGTACAGCTACGGGCACTGCAATGACAATAGTCCGCGCGAGATCCAGGTAGCCGGAAAGGTACGGAAGGGAAAGGCGAGGGGCAGGGTTGCCAATACGGCCGTGCTTGTTCGGCACCTTACAAGAGTGAGTCCCTTCTCCTTATAGACGGCAACGATGCGCATTGCGATGGCAAGGAGAAGACATTGGTCGGCTTCGACAGGGCCGGCAAGCGCCCGCTGGAGATTGGCTCAAACAAGACGGTGATCGGCGTTGGCCTGAGCGCTACAATCAAAGGGAAGGGGCTACGCCTAAATGGGGTCAGCAACGTCGTTATTCGCAACCTGACCATCAGTGATATCAATCAAGGCGTGATATTTGCCGGCGATGCTATTGCAATTGCACGAGCCGACCTGGTTAGGATCGATCACAACCGATTTCACAATATCGGGCGGCAGATGATTGCCGGCGGTTTTGGCCCTACGACGAATATTACGATTCCTGGAACGACTTCGATGGCAGCGATACCTATTCCTCCTATTGTAACGGGGAGCACCATTGGAATCTCCTGTTTCTTGGTGTCCCGCAGACGATCACCATCGCAAATAACTATTTCCATGAGATCTCAGGGCGGGCGCCGCACATTGACGGAGCGCAGGCTATTATTCATCTCCTTAGCAATTACTTCCGCAACACGAATGCGCAACAGAGCGGCGGATTCTTCCATGCAGTGGATGCTGGACCATCTGTGCAAGTACTGATCGAGGGCAACTACTTTGACAACATTGAAACACCTATCAAGACTGGTAGTGGACATATCTTTGGCTTGTTGAGCAAACCGAGCCGGACCGTGCAGAACATCTGCCTCGCCGTGCTCGGGCGTCTGTGCATCGAGAACATCGCGATCCCAGTGCCGCGGATCAATGGCTTTCGCCTCAGCCGTAGTTCATCGTTTGGAGCTCTTCCAAGGTCATCTATTCCTCTTCCATTTCCAGCCGATGATGTTTCGGCAGTGATCACGGCCAGGGCAGGTCCCGGACACCTTGAGAGCCGGTGACGGCCCGTTCGCAGAGGCGGCTCGAGACTGGCCGACTTCCGCAAACTGTTGAGCGGAGGGCGCATACTGGACGAGAACAGCACGCACAGCTGGCTGCCCGACGTTGCACGAGGACCGTATGGCCTTTCTCTTCGGGTGCCGAGCGGTACATTTCTTGTCGATTATGTGCCCTATGCCTTTCGCCGCCAACCCGGGTGGCGTTGGCAAGAGGGTGGAGGTGGCATCGAGTTCCTGGCAAACTGTTTGACTCGAATCCGATCCTGTACCTGACGGACGTTCACAGCTCCGTTTTCCGACTGGCATGGTGCTTGCTCGAGAGTACCCGTAGCGCGAGGCTCGCCTTCGAAACCGAGTCACACGCGCCCTTGTCCGCTTGAAGAATCTGCAAAGCTTGGAAAAATTCGCAATGAAACAAACGGCTTCGACCGAGAGTGTCATTCCACTGACCGACGTCGTCAAGCGCGCACCGCGCATCGGTGTTGAAATCAGAAATATCACGCTCTCGGGTGATTTACCGAGCCAAACTATCGCTGGGATCAACAGCTTGCTGCTCGAACACAAGGTGATCTTCTTCCGTGATCAGGGGCATCTTGATGACGCGGAGCAGGAGCGCTTTGCTGCTTGTTTGGGAAGGCTGGTGCCGCATCCGACACTCGGTACGATCAATGGAACGACCTCGATCATCGAGCTTGATTCCGCGCGCGGAGGTAGCCGGGCTGATGTATGGCACGCCGATGGAACCTTTCTCGCGGCGTATCCTAGACTTGCGGTGCTGCGAGCCATTGTGGTCCCATCGTCCGGTGGCGATACGATTTGGTCAAACGCTGTGGCCGCCTATCTGGATCTGCCGCGGCCGCTCCAACGGCTTGCCGACGAACTCTGGACCGTTCACAGCAACGCCTTCGACTACGCCGGGACCTGCCGTGTTCGCGAAATCGACCAGAAGCATTTTGATGAGGTCTTTACCAAAACGATCTATGAGACGGAGCACCCGGTGGTCCGTGTACATCCCGAGACCAGCGAGCGCGCGCTGGTGCTCGGCGATCTGGTGCAAAGGTTTATTGATATCCCAAAACGCGACGGTCAGAAGCTGTTTGATCTATTCCAGTCTCATATCACGGCACCCGAAAACACCGTACGTTGGAGCTGGAAAGAAGGCGATGTCGCGATCTGGGATAACCGCGCAACGCAGCATTATGCGGTCAACGATTACGGTGACCAGCATCGCGTCGTTCATCGTGCCACAATCGATGGTGACGCGCCCGTCAGCGTCGACGGTCGATGCAGTGTAACGCGCCTCAAGACGACGAAGCACCCGTCCACGAAGGTTGCCTAGCAAGGCTCGGCAAATTCACCGATAATGCACTGCTCTTATCGCATGTTCGCGCGAATAGATGTTTGAGAAGAGAAGGAACCCAGCAGAACGCCACGCGCAATTGGATGGGAGGGCTAACGCGCCGCAGACTCGGGAGGCGACCTCCTTGCTGGAGTAAGATGCTAAAGCTCGTCTCGACCGGCGAAAATGAGTCAGCATTCGAGTGGCGGCAAGTCATCCGGCCGCGTCCGGTCGATTTGCCGCCGAAGGGGGGCACGTGTCCGCCGACCTCGCGCATCGCCTTTCGGCCAGCGCCACGACCGTCGGACAGATATAGCGATTGCCGTAGTTGGGTAGCTTTGGCACCTGTGTCGCGGTTCCGCTTACCACACCTCTTCGGCGTGAACTAAGCTCCGAGGGCACGATTTCGGCTTGTCATGGCAGAGTACGAGCTCGGACGCGAGTCTGACGAACTGCACCAGCAATCATCCAAAAGCAATGTCGCTGCCGCAAGCTCAGCACTCAATTGAACAAATGAGCATCGAAGATCATTCCGCGGCCGGAGGGTATAGCTCTTGCGCAAGTACGATGTCGGCCTATCGCTCGTAGACCGAAGCAGCAGGCTCTAACCTACCATTCCCAACAGCATGCTACGTTGGATATCACGGCTCAATCTACGGGGTACCCGGCTTCGCGTCAGGAGCACAGCGGATACCAAAATCGCCGTGATGGGTGGCCCACACCGTTGAAAAGGGCGAGTGGGGATATCGACTACATGACGGTCCGCGCAGTCCTGAGAGCCTAGAAGAATACCGACGTAGATACCAATATATTCAGGGCGTGTCCTGTTTGCGGCGTGTAGGTAATGCTTGTCGGGTGATTGATGTACGTCAGTCCTACGGTTGTATATATCCCGGGCGCCAGATGCGCCGTATACAGTCCCGAAATTGCTGTGCTGTCCCGGTGCGCCAGCTGCTCTTTCGCCAATGCAGCGTCCACCGCGAAATGGCTCCAGATGGTGTTGTTGACAACAAGACTCATCTGATCAGTGGGCCGGCTGTCAAACAGGCCCTTCGCATACAGGCGAAGCTCGTAGTACTGACTAGCCCTATTTAGGTCAGGCGGAGCGTACATCGCAGAGAACCCGCCATAGATTCCGCGAGATGCCGAGCCATGGACGGCAGACTGCCAGAATTGCCTATCCGCAGCTACATAGTAGACGCTGTTCGCCTTGGCTGTCGGTTGCGTCGGATGCTGTAGGTCCGTGTAGCTGCTGTTGTTAAAGCCCGCGCCAGCCCGCAGCCAAGTCTCGGGTACCCCGGGAGCAGGCTTGTTCTTATAGCAAACTTCATCAAGTAAAAGAATGCCCGCGTCGCGCGTGCTCCAGTTCAAGCCAGTGGGATTTTCGCTTACATGCGTATATTGACCGGCTGGACTAAGCGAGCGCTGGATTGAGAGCTTGTTATATAAGCGATCGTCAAAATTGTACTTCAGATTAAAAGCCGGCGTTGGCGCCCAATTGTTGCTCATGCCTGCTTGGAACAGCATCTTCGACGAGGGTCCAAAAACTTTTTCTCCGGCACCCGCAAACTCATGTTGGTTCCTGAGGTAACCCACTTTGAGTTCGATCTTCCTTTCGAAGAACGTTTGATAGTAGGAAACTGCATTAATTCCCAGTCGGTCTGGCCCGGCGCTCTTCCATGTCCAATATTGATGCTCGGCTCCCACGACGATCTGACCGTCGGGAATTCCAAACCGAGCGAGGTCATAGGTCACGATCATAGAGTTGACCGTACTAAATGTCGGATTCTGGCCGACATATTGTTGATTGGCGATGGTGCCTCTGGTCGCATTACCGAGTTGATTGTTGACAAACGTGTTTAGGGTCCAGCCGGCGAATCCAATCCCGAGATCCGAAAGCTCGGATCTGACAGAAGCTGTATCCTGATCTATGGTGTCCGCAGGACCAGGCCCAGTGAACGCCGCACCTTTTTCGCGGAGCTTCTCGAATTTTGCGAATGGGTCAATCTGCTTTTGACTTCTGCTCTTGCCGGTGACCTCCGCACTGTCGCGCGTTGTGGTAGACCTAGCTGCTTTTGGCAGCGAGTTCCCAGAAAGGCGCGCTGCTCCTTTGGGCCGGCCGCTTCGGAAGGTTACAGCCGGATTCGAGATTGTTTGGCTTCTTGCTTCGGCGAGCTCATCGGGGCTGTGACTTCTAGGGCCAGAGATATCACCAGGTTCTGCCTCCGCCGAACTGCAGGCGAGACTAGCTATCAGGGAAAGGAGAATACGCCCTCTTGACTTCGCACTTGGTCGAGAGATGAAAGCAACTTCGCCAGCCGAGTATGTCCGCATGGATACTGGCGCTATACCGCAACAATGCATCGTGATTTCCACGTCCGTCGATTTGAATAAGGTGCACGTCCATCTGACGGTCTAGACCGGTTCGGGATCCTAGTGCTCAAGGCGGACTAGGTGACGCTTGAGGCCAGGCGGCATCTCTATGCCAACGAGACCCGCTCAGCCTTCCGCGCTATCACCACTGCTGGCGCAGCTTGGCCAACGTGGTGGTACCCAGCGCGACGCAACCCAGCCGCTCGATCGCTAATCGAGTGCAAGCATCTGCTGCACCGTGTCGAGACGGGGTGTGGCCTGCTCGATGTGACGTTCGCTGGCAAGAGATTGGCGGCCAGCGCCGGAGCCCAGGGATTCTCGCGACAAATCCGCTGCCACGAGGATGTTCTTCAACAGAGAGCCGCGCTAGCTGAGCTCGCATAAGAACACGCCGGACCCTAGAAACGCCCGCAGCTCGGTCCATGGGATGAAGCACAGGCGGGCAGAAGGGGCTAACATCTTTTGACGCCCGTAAGCTCGCTGAGGCCGGCACGAGGCCTTGATTGGCTCTCATGGGAAGATGGAGAGCGCGATTGGAGGCGTTTTGATAGCTGCGGGACCAGACAGAACATCCATCAGCTCGATTGGAGTTACCGGATCTATATCGCATCGCGACTTCGTCCTTGATGTGGCCCGAGCGAGTTTCACCGGCACTGACTGGCATGTGTCCGTCATCTCCATCAATTGCTAGGTTTGGTAGGTTGACCGGGCGCGGGACGTCGGCCTCGCTGTGCGAATCTGTCGTGCCGCTCGGCGCGAGACCGTCCCGGCGTCAGGGACGAACTCCGGTATGGCAGCATCGAGGGGTGCCATTCGGGAAGGTCGCTTCGATTGCGGTTGCGCGAGGCTCTTACGGGAAACTTGTTTCGATCCCGCGGGATCCGGTTCTAACTGTGGTGCTCGATTATCGTTGGCGCCGTGTCGCGCCGGCGCCGGTCCTTTTGTGCTCTTTGGTCTAGCTCATCGCGTCGACCAGCTGCTGCTCTGGATTGCACGCAGCGATCCGTAGCGATTCCGGTCGAGCGGCGACCATGCACATCAATAGGATCCGTCGTGCATCACCACGAAGCGCTCCTCTTTGCTGGGAGTTCGTATCCAGCGTAGACCGCAGGCTGATTGCGGTATCCCGGGCTGCCAGCGCTTGAGGAGGTCGAAACATCCTCGTACATCCGGACGAGCTCGATCAGGTTTTCGATACCGAAGTCGCTGACTTTCAATTACCCACATTTGACGCCGGATTTGAACGCCGCGCCGCAGGCGAAATCTTGAATCGGAAGAATCTGTTGTGATTCGTTGTTGAGCACCTGATTCGGAGGCGTGGGGTGCTCGATGGGCTTGGTGAAGGAACGCGCGGAGGCGCGTGCTCAGCGATTGACGACCGGTATTGAGACGTGGGTTGATCGGGAAGCTGCGGGATGCGAGTTTAAGGATGAGCGGCTTGGCCGCCGGTTCTGCAAACTGCTCGCCCAAATCGGGAGCGACATGGGACAAAGCATCCCGCTGGTTTGTCAGGACTGGGCCAACACGAAGGCCGCCTATCGCTTCTTCTCCAACGCACGGGTCAACGAGGCGGATATTCTTTGCGGTCATTTCGAGGCGACGCGCGGGCGCGTAACGGCGACGAAGGGACCGATCCTCGTTCTCCATGACACGACGGAATTCAGCTTCAAGCGCGAGAAGCCGGATTTGATTGGCTTTACGCGCAAGACGGCAGGGCGCACACAGTGCGGCATCCTGATGCATTCGAGCCTCGCCGTGACGACCGAGGGGCTTCCGCTCGGACTGGCGGCAATTAAGTTTTGGACGCGCAAGAAGTTCAAGGGGACGACGGCGCTGAAGCGGAAGATCAATCCGACGCGTGTTCCGATCGAGCAGAAGGAGAGTATCCGCTGGCTGGAGAATTTACGGCAATCGACCGACCTTCTCGCTACCCCTGGACGATGCGTTCATATTGGTGATCGCGAGAGCGATATCTATGAGCTGTTTTGCCTGGCCGAGGAGGTTGGAACACACTTCTTGGTACGAACCTGTGTTGATCGGCTTGCCGGGGACGGCAATCATACAATTGCCGACGAAATGGACGAGGTTACGGTCAAAGGCCTACATCGGATCAAGGTCAAGGACGACAAAGGCGATCCGGATGAAGCGCTTCTCGAAATTCGTTTCCGCAAGCTTCGAATTCTGCCGCCGATCGGTAAGCAGAAGAAATATCCCGCACTCACTCTGACCGTGATCCATGCTCAAGAGCGGGGAACGCCGAAGCGGCGAAAGAAAATCGAGTGGAAGCTCCTCACCGATCTCTCGGTCCAATCGCGCAAGGACGCCGTCGAGAAGATCGAATGGTACGCGTTGAGGTGGAAGATCGAAGTCTTCCATAAGGTCCTCAAATCAGGCTGCAAGGCCGAGGACTCGAAATTGCGAACCGCTGAGCGTCTGGTCAATCTGATCGCTGTTTTTTGCATTGTAAGTTGGCGCGTCTTCTGGATGACGATGCTCAATCGTTCCTCGCCGAATGCCCTACCGCAGATGGCGCTGACAGATCCCGAACTCAGGCTTCTCGATCATTTGGTGAAAGACAGGGGTGGCGATCGCCCTCGACGAAGCACGCTCTCGCACTATGTCGTCAAGATCGCGCGGCTCGGAGGATATTTGGCCCGAGCCAACGATCCGCCTCCAGGAAATACCGTGATCTGGCGCGGACTATCGCGGCTGACTGACATCGAACTGGGAGCCGCGATCGAGGCAAAGATTATGGGTAATTGAAAGAGTCGCTGAACGCCTACATCTCATCTTCTCCGACGCGGTAGACCCAAATGAAGCGATCGCCATTTTGTTGGCGACGTCCCGCAGCCAGTCGTCGTCCTGGTCGAGGTCCGCGGCCACACGGGCAATGGTGGTGATGTGATGAACTTTGTCGGTCACGCCGCTTGAGCGGACTGCGTTGCAGTCGGGGGCGTCCAATTCCCGGCAGCAACTCGCCTAGCTGACTTCGCGGCTAGGGCCGGGCCGGCTCTCGTCGCACAGCTGCGCACGGCGTCCTTTACGAATTTGGCGCTGTACGTGAGTGCACCAGGTGAGCGAAACTCGTTACCCGGGCTTCTGGGCGCGTAACGGAAGGTAATGCATTCATACGATCAGCGCTCCTTGGCTGGCCTTAACAGAGCGGCGCGCCGAGATAAGCATCGAATGCGGCGGCCACAGCGCGAGTTAGAAAACGATGCTCCTGCCTCACGCGGATGAATCCCTTGTCCACCTCCACGATCCCATCCTCGGCGAGCATTGCCAAGCGTTCGGGTGAACCGAGGAACGGGACCGGGTCAAATCCATGAGCAATGCAAATTGCCGGCACGTCGACCTCGAAATCGCACATCAGCCGCTCGATGATTGCGGCCCGGACGCGGTCTTCGAGGCTGAGACAGTAGCCCTTTGACGTCGCCAGACGGCCGGCTTTGATTTGGCCGCTGTAAGAACCCGCTGCAACTTCATTCTGGACGTAACCATCGCCAACTCGGCCGATGGCCGACGGGCCGAAACCGATGACTTTATGGCAGGTGTCGGCCGAGTAACCCAGTGAGTTCCGCCGCAGGCGACCGGCTTTCTGCGCCAGCGCGAGCTCATCGTCCGGCAAGGCGAAATGGTCAAGTCCGATTTGGCGGTAGCCCGCAGCAATCAGTGTATTGGCCATTGCCGCGGCCTGTTCTGCACGGGCAGGGCTGTCTGGCAGCGCTGCCTCGTCGATCAGGCGCTGATTCTTCTTAAAGGAAGGAACGTGCGCGTAGCCGAATACCGCAAGCCGGTCTGGTCGCATGGCCACCGCCGTAGTCGCGGTCTGAACGCAGGACTGCACCGTCTGATTTGGCAGACCGTAGATGAGGTCGAAGTTGATGCGCATTACTCCATGCTGCCGCAGCATTTCGACAGCGCGCTCTGTTTGTGCCTCACTCTGAACGCGGTTAATGGCCTTTTGAACAATTGGATCGAAGCTCTGGACGCCCAGGCTCGCGCGGTTCACGCCGGCAGCCGCTAACGCTTCGGATGTGGCGAGCGTGAACGTGCGCGGGTCGATCTCAACAGCGATGGCGGCCGTTTTCGAAACCGCAAAGCGGCGGCGCAGAAGTTCCATCAGTGCCCCGAACTGCGCGGGCTCGATGAGGGTCGGCGTTCCACCGCCGAAGTGCACGTCGCTCACAGGCAGCCGTTGCGGCACCTGCGCCGCGACCAACTCGATCTCCTTACGAAGAACCGCCAAATATTCTCGGATGGGTGAATCCCGGCGAGTGATGCTTCGAGCGAAGCCGCAATACCAGCAAATCGATCGACAGAACGGAACGTGGAAATAGAGCGACACGGACTCATTAACCGGCAGGCGCTGCAGCCATTTCTCAGAGGCTTCGGCGCCGACCACCGTGGAGAACTGGGCTACAGTTGGATAGATGGTGTACCAAGGAAGGCGAGCATCGCAATACTTTTCCAGGACCGAGGTCTGCAACGATTGTTATCCTATGTTTACGAAGTTTGTGGTCGCAAGCGGAGTCTTTTGCATTCCTTTTTGCCGACAGTAGTCCGGAATATCGCTAGACAATTGGAAGCTTGCGTGACGGCCGATCCGCTGACGAAACGCGGTGTGGGATAGCAAGCCGTTCCTCTCGAAGACAGAGAACAACTGCTGCAGGCGAGATACTCGAATCAACACGGCCACGGCGAGGCCCCAGATTCAACTCCGCTTCGCTAATCTCCGACCTTCGCCAACGAGACATCCACCGGGGCCGTTGACGCTGCTAGAGCTCGAACTGCTCCACGAACTGACTCGTGCGAGGTCCATCGATCAAAATTGATACGTCGCCTCGCAATGTTCATCAACTGACAAGGTTTGGTAGTTGACTTCTGCCTGGCGTATTCCCCATTTACCCAGGGATCCTGCGCCGGCTCGGGACATCCCGGTACGTAGTCGAACTTCACCAATGCGAGGATCGTCGGTGTCGCGCGGCGCCACGGCTGTTGGCGTGAGTGTGTTCTCGCAGTTGGTATGGAAAAAGTAATGAGCCGGGTAGGCGAGCGAGAAGTGATCGATGCAATTGAACAGCCGTTTCAGACTTGCCACCGGTTTTGCACAGATCGTCAAGGCACCTATGGTGGGTGGTGGTCGTCTTCGTGTGTCTGGGCACTGCAGGAGTCTATTTTGACCGACGTCAGACAATATCTCGAGAGCTCGGCGGTCCGTGAAGTTGCTCCAAGGCTGAGCTTGTCACCGATGCCGGGGCGGTACCTGTCGGAGGTTCCATCGGGACAGGCTCACGGTCAAGCGGCTTCACCCGAGCTCGTGTACTTCGTCGGGCACGGCGTGTGCAGAAACTTCCAAACACGGCGCAAACCAGGACGTCGGGCGCTTCCCCGAAGACGCATAACCGAAAACAGGCTCAAGAACCAGAACGCATTCTTCTTCTAATTCAGTGCATCCAGCCTCTTGAGATTGGATGACTTGACCTACGATCGAGCCTCCGCCGCGAACATTCTACTCGACGCCACTGTTCGTCCCATAGCCACAAAGCGCGCAAACCAACAAGCAAATCGTCCGGATGGACCAAGTACGGCGCATAGCCCGGGAGATCGCGGCGCGCCTGATAGTTCTACGCGGTATTCCTGACTGCCTCAGCTAGCATCGCGTAAAGCTGCCGCTTGCTCATTTCCTGAGGCTGGCTATCTAGCGCCTTTTGCGACAGCTTCGTTCCGACGCAATCGCGACCAGCCGCCATCGCCGTCGGCCCTCGCTTCGGGGCGGGTCTAATCTTGGGTTTTGCTGTTGGTGGCTTGTGACCTCGAGTGAGGCCCAACCGAGCTAGCCTGCCGCAAACTGCGTTGCGACTGCACTCGAGATGACGCGCGATCTGCGCGGCACTCTGTCCCGCGGCCCAGAGCTTTTCCAGCTGTGCCAATTCTCTTTTATTCCAGCGCATGGACGCTACTTTAGTGCCAGTTGTGACGTCAGGTTAGTTTACTCTTCGTCCGGCTCGCGCACGATCGCCGGTTTGGTCTCCTGTTCATTCATTCTACGAAAGCCCGCATCGCGAGTGAAGGAAAAACGAGTGTCCTTGGCAAACCGCGCTCTCTTCTTAGTCCCTACCGTGATTAGGGTCCCATCTGCTCGCGCAATATAAGTAGTCGAGTGGCAACCGGGCGTGCCGCTGGGTGCCATCGCGGCGAGTGCTTGCGTCCTGATGTTGACTACCACAAAAGCGAGTTCGCGCGCCTCCCCAATCTTGATAGGGGAGCTTCGCTCGCCTTTCCACTATCTTTATCGACGGGGGCCGAACCAAGTTCCCAAGTAACTTAGGCCGTAAGATAATTTCAGAGTTCTGACGATTGTGCGAGCTCTCGCGAAGCCCAGCCATGGACATGCGTCACACATTGTTACTGGAGGGCCCAGCTCGTTGTGTTTCGACCGAGCTTCCATGCGAGTGCAAATAGCGCATGAGCCGAGCTTTCAAAATTGCACGCCAATGTCCGCGAGACAATCATGACAGACTTATCGGCAGAGAACGCTTGCGAGGAGGCTGACATCCCGCTGAGCCGCCTTGATGTAAGCGAGCCCAAGCGCTTTGAAGATGATACCGTTTGGCCTTGTTTCGAGCGGCTGCGAAGGGAAGATCCCGTCCATTATTGCGAAGACAGCCCGTACGGTCCATATTGGTCGATAACAAAATACCGCGACATCGTAGCCGTGGATTCAAATCACACAATATTCTCGTCAGAGCGAAGCGTCACAATTGTGGACCCGCCGCAGAAGTATTGGACTCCCAGTTTTATTAAGATGAGTCCTCCTGTCCATGCTCAGCAGCGTAAGACTGTCAGTCCGATCGCAGCATCGGAGAACCTGGCGAAGCTTGAAGGCTTGATCCGCTCGCGGGTTCAGAAGATCTTGGACGGTTTGCCGCGCAATGATACCTTCAACTGGGTCGATAGAGTCTCCATCGAGTTGACGACCCAAATGCTGGCCACGCTGTTCGACTTTCCATTTCAAGATCGACGGCTGCTGACCTACTGGTCGGACGTAGCCGCCTTGAGTCCACAAATGGGCCACCAGATCGACAGCTGGGAAAAGCGAAAGGCGGTGCTGTCCGAGTGCTTGGACTATTTCACACGGCTTTGGAGCGAACGGGCAAAATCCGAGCCGCGCGCTGACCTAATCTCTATGATGGCGCATTCACCGGCGACCCGAAACATGGAGCCATGTGAGTTCCTGGGCAACCTCATTCTGCTGATTGTTGGAGGTAACGATACTACGCGCAACTCAATTACCGGTGGCGTCTTGTTCATGAGTCAAAATCCGTCCCAACTGCGAAAACTCCGCGATGATGCTTCGCTAGTGCCGGGGGCGGTATCCGAGATTATACGATACCAAACGCCTATCGCGCATATGCGCCGGACCGCTGTGGACGATTTCACGATAGGGCACAAGCAAATCAGGCGAGGCGATAAAGTTGTGATGTGGTACATCTCTGGCAACCGAGACGACGACGTTATTGCTAGCCCCAACAGCTTCATCATCGATCGAGAACATGTACGGCAACATCTCTCTTTTGGCTTTGGGATTCATCGTTGCATGGGTAGGCATCTTGCAGAGCTGCAGCTGAAAATCCTGTGGCAGGAGATGCTGAAGCGATCTCTGGAGGTAAAGGTGGTCGGCGAACCGGAGCGAGTTCAATCCAATTTTGTGCACGGTTATTCCGCACTGCCGGTGCAGATTCCAGGTTAGTCTCGGTTGCGAGCGACATTCAACACTGGTCATATCGTGCAGAACCAGTTAGGACCTCGTGGAGACCAGTTGTCTAGGTAAGTTCACCGGGGTTGCCTTGCGGGCTTCTGGGTGTTTTGACGATTGCCGGCAGGGCCACAGCGTCGCTATCCCGCCGAAGACCTTGGCCGGGCGGTTGCGATATTCATCGCGCCACCCCCTGGTACCACCTCCGACGGCCTCGCTTTCTGTGTCCTGGTTGTGCTCCGCCGAGCGGCCCTCTCGCCTTGTTCTGGGCGAAACGCTCGCTCGCGTTCGCCTTGGAGGGATGGTGAGCGGATCGGCTCTCTCCGAGAAGCCCCAAGTGACGGACCGATCCGTAATGGCTTTGTTTCCATGGGCGATCGCCTGCCGGAACTTTCCGCCCCGGTCGCTTGGCTTCAAAAAGCGCGTCCCACCCGACAGTTCTGTCATGCGATATCCCCTCGACATGCCTGAGCGGGCAAGGCCTTTTTGGCGGTAGGCTGATCGCGCTTAAGCGGCGTGAGCGGCGCTCTGAGGCTGTTCGATTGCCCAGATTGACGACCGGGTGCTGATGGAAGCTTGCCGTGAGGCCGCGTCGTGGAACCGACTCTTGAGATCGCCGTCAACGTCTCGGCCGCGCAATTCCGCAGGGAGAACCTCGATGCGCAAGTCCGAAAGGCGCTGGGCGAAAGCGGGCTGTCGCTGGCCGGCCTCGAGCTCGAGATCACCGAAGGCGTGCTGATCGAGGATGTCTTGCGCGCGAAGAAGACGATGCAATCGCTCAAGAGCTTCGGCATCCTGATCGCGCTGGACGACTTCGGGACCGGGTATTCCTCGTTGTCCTACCATCGAGGCCTTCCCTCTCGACTGGATCAAGATCTATCGGGCATTCGTTGGCTCGCTTGGACAGAACGAGCGATCGTTGGCCATCGTTCGCGCTGTCATCGGCTCGCTCAGGGACTTGGCGTGCCGGTGCTTGCTGAAGGGATCGAAACGAAGGTCCAAATGTCGCTCCTTGTCCAGGCGCGCTCTGATGAGATGCAAGGCTACTTGATCGGACCCCCGTAGCGTCTTGCGGCGGAAAGTCGGTCCAAGCCGAGGGTCCCATCTCTCGTCCAGTCGGCCTTGTAGGGGAGATTGCGGCGGGCTCGACAAAGCTGTCTTCAGGATTCGGCATTGAAGGACCCGGACTGAGAACCAGACCAGCGTCACTGGTGCGAGAGCTGCCAGCAGGCCCAGTACCGCGAAAATCAGGATGATCTAGAGGACGTCAACATCCGCGCCGCATTCGCCTGCGCGCACCGTAACGTCAGGCCGGCTGCTAGGCCACAACCTGATGGGAGAGGTCGAACCGGTTTGGTCGTTTTGGGCTTCAACTCCGCCGCAGCAGTTGGCACACGTTTTGGCAACTCTGATCCTCTTGGCCGGAAACGCAGCCCGCGGCTTGATTGCGGCAAGAAAGGCCCGCCGAAATGCGTTCGGCGGGCCAAGTCGGAGAGGAGAAACGCGGCCGGGTGAAAGCGATCAGGCATCGAGATTGTGCAGGCGCTGGCGGTTGCGCAGTACGATCTGGCGGGCGCCGGAGAAGCCGAGTATGCGCTTTGCGTGAAGCTGCGAGAGCGCGCGCGACACGGTCTCGAGCGTGAGGCCGAGATAGTCGCCGATATCGCGCCGACACATCGGCAGTGCCATCATGCCGGCGACGGCGAGGCGGCGATCCATTTCGAGCAGGAAGGTTGCAACACGCTCCATCGCCGTCTTGCGCCCCAGCAGCAACATGTGATCTTCGGCGTGACGCAGCTCGCCCGCCGTCATGACCCAGAGCTTGCGCGCGACCTGTACGTCGGTGCTGGCGGACCTTTCGAGGCTGGCTCGCTCCACGAGGCGTACGCTGGTAGCGATAATCGCTTCGGCCGCAAGGCGATGCGTCTGGCCGGGTTCGAGGCCGAACACGTCACCGGGAAGATGGAACGCGCCGATCTGACGGCGGCCGTCGGAGAGCAGCTTGTAGCTGCGCACCGCGCCGGAGACGACCTGATAGACATATTCGGCGGGCTCATCCCCGCCATAGATCTCCTCGTCCTTGCGATAAGAGAACTCGGTGGCAACGAGGCCGGCATGTCCGGCGATCGCGCCGAATTGTTCGGAAACGGAACGCGCGGGAGCGATCTTACCGCCGATTTGCGTCTTAATCGCCTGGGTCTTGAGCGTCTGGGTCAGCATCTGCGCCATCTCCGTTGTGATGGTGCATTGGTACGCGGGATCGCGCGATCCGGAAATTTCGAGCGATATCTTAAGGAGGTTTACCTACGGAGAATCCCGTAGGTCAGTGGCCGCGCCTGTCCTGGATGGCGTGGCGGATGCATTTCGCCAGGTTTTCATCGAGGAGCGGCTTCAAAATCACGTCCGTGATCCCTGCCGCCGCTGCTTTTACCGAGATATTTCCGTCGGGATAGCCGGTGATCAGGATCACGGGCCTGTCGGCGTCGGATTGGCGCAGCCGCCAGGCCAACTCGATGCCATTGATGTCAGGCATCTTGTAGTCGATCACGTAGCAGTCCGCGCCGGGCGGGGTCGTCGCATTGAGCAGCGCCGGAGCGCTCCTGAAGGTCCGCACGGCAAAGCCCTCGGTTTCCAGCAGGAAGCGCAGGGATCCCAGCACAGCGGCATCGTCGTCGACCACGTAGACGGTGGGCTTTGCCGATGCGCCTGGGGGCCGCTGATGGGGCGAGCCGATCTCGATCATGCCTGCGTGGCTACCACAGGCCCGCACACGTGCCTTGACCTGCCTCAATCCTTCAGCATGCCGGCGCGCATCGCCAGCCGGACCAGTTCCGAGAGGCTGTTGGCCTGCATCTTGGTCATCACATTGGCCCGGTAGACCTCGATCGTGCGCGGGCTGATGTCGTATTCGCGGGCGATCAGCTTATTGGAGAGACCTGCGATCAGCCCCTCCATGATCTGGTGCTCGCGCGGGCTCAACGAGGCCACACGGGCGGCCATATCCTGCGCGATAGCCTCGTTCTTGGCGACCGGTTCGGCCCGGCGGATCGCGGCCTCGATCATGGTGACGAGGCGGTCGTCCTCGAACGGCTTTTCCAGGAAGTCGACCGCACCAAGCTTCATCGCTTCGACTGCGAGCGGCACGTCGCCGTGACCGGTCATGATCACGATCGGGAACGGACTGTGCTGCGCCTTCATGCACTTGAGAAGCTCGATTCCGTCAACGCCCGGCATGCGGATGTCCGAGACTACGCAGCCGAAGGCGAGGCCGGGCAGGGCGCCGAGGAAGCCTTGCGCATTGTCGAATAGGGTGACGCCGAAGCCGCAGGAATCCAGCAGGAAGTTCAGCGAGTCCCGCATCGCCTCGTCGTCGTCGATGACGTAGACATGTCCCTTGGTTGTCATGAATCAGTTCTCGTCGGCTGCCGGGAGGGTGAAGCGGAATGTTGCGCCACCCGATGCGTTGCTCTCGGCCCACATGCGGCCGCCGTGAGCCTCGATGATGGAGCGGCTGATGGACAGTCCCACGCCCATGCCGGTCTCCTTGGTGGTGAAGAAGGTCTGAAACAGGTTTGAAATGACATCGCGCTGGAAGCCGGACCCGCTGTCGGACACCTCCACTTCGATCACATCATCGGCGATGCGGCTGTTGGCAATAACGAGCTCGCGCCGCGGCGACTGCGCCATCGCTTCCAGCGCATTGCGAAACAGATTGACCAGGACTTGCTGGATCTGCACCCGGTCGGCGAGGACGAGATCGGCGTCCGGATCGAGATTGAAGCGGAGCTGCACGTTCTGCTCGCGGGCGCCGGCAAGCCCAAGCGCGCCGGCTTCCTCGATCAGCTTGGACAGGCTCTCGACCCGCTTCTCGGACTCGCCGCGAGACACGAAGTCGCGTAAGCGCCGGATGATCTGGCCGGCGCGCAACGCCTGTTCGGCGGCGCGGTCCAGCGCGCTTTCGATCTTCCGTGTGTTCGGATCGCTGCTGCCGGCGAGCAGCCGTCGCGAGCCCTTCATATAATTGCTGATCGCCGCCAGCGGCTGGTTGAGCTCGTGGGCGAGCGCAGAGGCCATCTCGCCCATCGCGGTCAGCCGCGAGACATGGACGAGCTCGGACTGCAATTCCTGGAGCCGCGCCTGGGTCTGTTGATGCTCGGTGAGGTCGCGGATGAATCCGGTGAAATAAGGCTCGGCGCCCGCCTGCATCTCGCCGATCGCCAGATGCATCGGAAAGGTGGTTCCGTCGCGGCGCTTGCCTGTCACGATACGCCCGATGCCGATGATATGCGGATCTCCGGTGGTGCGGTAGCGCGCGATGTAGCCGTCGTGGCGGGTGCAGTCGGGCTCAGGCATCAGGATGCTGACGTTCTGGCCGATGGCCTCCTGCTCGGGCCAGCCGAACAGGCGCTCGGCCGCCGTGCTGAAGAGCTCGATGATGCCGTGGCCGTCGATGACGATCATTGCATCGGGAATGGTCTGGAGGATCGACTGGAGGTGAGTCTCGCGGGTGCGCAGTGCCTCCTCAACCTGTTTCTCCTCGTTGACGTCGAGAAAGATGCCGCTGAGATGGCGGGCGGCACCGGCGTCGTCCCGGATGAGACCTGCCCGGGCGCGAATCCAGCGCCCCAGGCCTGAGGCATTGGCAACTCTGAAGGATACGTCGAAGCCGCCGCCGTGGTCGACGACATGCTCGATCGCGCTCTCCAGGCGCGCGCGGTCCGCGGGACCGAGGCGCGAGAGAAGGAGTTCATAGCTCGCCGGTTGATTCCGTTCGATGCCGAGCAGCATTCTCGCGGTTTCCGACCACTCCAGGTCGCGCGTCCTGAGATCGAGATCCCAGGTGCCGACGCCAAAGCCTTCGATCCGGACGCCGAAATGCTCGCCGCGAGCGTCCTCTGGCGGATGCGTTACGCGGCTCAGCGACAAGCTATTGCTCCCATTCTCCCGCGGCGGGGTCCCGTGGCGGCAATTTCGCCCAAGGCCGGACCGGAGGCAAGTTCGGATGTCTGATCGGCGGATTTCTCCCAACTGGGCGCCGAAAATTGATCTACCTCATCCTGCCTTGCGTCGGCGCGGCTAGATTTCCACAGCAACGTACTGCCCGGAGGCTCCCGATGACATATCCGACCGTGGTGGTCAGCCTGGCGCTCGATCAGCCCAACGAGGCGCGTCTTCAGGTCGCGGGCGAACTCGCCGAGCGGTTCGAGGCGACCATTGTCGGCGTTGCCGCGGCGCAGTTCGCTCCGCCCCTCTATTTCGCAGATGGCGCCGAGGCCCTAGGGCTGATCGATCGGGAGCAGGCTTCCGTCAGGAACGCCTTGCCGAGCTGGAGGCGCAATCCGCGCCGCGACGAAGGCGCGCGGCGGACACTCGGAATGGCGCAGCGCCCTGGATTTTCTCAGGCGGTTTGTCCTGGCGCAGGTGCGGTGCGCCGACATCGTCGTCAGCGGCGGATATAGCCCGCTTTCTCCGATGCCTTTTCGCTTGCAAGCCTGAAGGATCTGGTAATGCAGGCTGGCCGGCCGCTCCTGATGGTAACCGACGGAGTCAACTGGCTCGATCTGCGTAGCGTGCTCATAGTCTGGAAGGACACGCCCGAGGCACGGCGGGCGGTTGTCGATGCATTGCCGAGGCTGCGCAACGCGAAGGACATAACCATCGTCGAGCTTCCGGAATACGCTGGCGACGGCTCGGCCGCGATGGGGCGCGTCACGGACGTTGCCACATGGCTCGCTCGCCACGGCCTCGCTGCGATCGCGCGCATCCCGGAAGCCGCGAGAAACCAAACCGCCGCCGCGCCATTAGAGAAGATCGCCTATAACATCGGCGCCGGCTTGATCGTCGCCGGCGCCTACGGTCATTCGTGCTTCCGCGAGCTGATCCTCGGCGGCGCCACGCATCATCTGATGACGCAATCGGCCCCGCTTGTTGCTGTCGCACTGACGGCCGGCGAACCCAGACCAATCCAGGAGGACGCGCCGTGTACAAGTCTCTTGAACAGACCGTCGGCGGCTACATGACACGCAACGTACGGACGGCTCAGTGCGATCTCGACCTGCTCGAACTCAGCGAGATGTTCGAGCGCGACGATTTCAACTCCTATCCAGTCGAGGATGACGGGCAGGTGGTCGGCATCGTCACCAAATTCGACATCCTGAAGTGTTTCGCCTTCACGCCGAGCCAGATGCTGCCGCGCTATCCCGACCTGATGAGCCGCAAGATCGGCGACGTCATGACGCCCGAGTTCATCTATGTCAGCCCCGACACAACGCTGACGCGCGTGCTCCAGATCATGGTCGAGCATCGCATCAGGAGCATCATCGTGCTCGACGGCGCAAGGAAGCTGGTCGGCATCATCGCCCGCGAGGACGTCATCGCGGCGCTCAAGGCCACCGCGCGGGACTGATCCCGCGATTTCAAGCTCCGTGGTTTCCGGAGGCAATGCTTCGCGGTGTGCGCCGTGCCGTGCGCAAGCAATTGATACTACTCCCTGATCCGCCTCGGTCTCACATCAATGGAAATCCAGCTAGCTTGATTTCAATCAATTCCCCGCGAGGGTGAATGTGGTTTCTGGCGGCGTGTTCTTTCAGAGAGAATCCGCATGAGCCAGCCCGCCCTCTCCAAATCCATGACGTCAGGTGAAAGCGGCCTGGCTATCGTGTTCGCAGTCACCGCCTTCTTCTGCGTGATCGCCTCGGCCAAGGCGCTCGACGCGCCCTTCGCCTTCCACGCCGCGCTCAGCGCGGCGGCGAGCCTGGCGGCGGTGTTCTGCATCATCAACCGGTACTTCGATCGCCCGGCGGCATTGCCGCCGGCTGAGATCAACGGCCGCCCCAACTACAACATGGGCCCGATCAAGTTTTCCTCCTTCATGGCGATGTTCTGGGGCATCGCGGGCTTCCTCGTCGGCCTGATCATCGCCTCGCAACTGGCCTGGCCGGCGCTGAACTTCGATCTGCCCTGGACCAGCTTCGGCCGTCTGCGTCCTCTGCACACCTCCGCGGTGATCTTCGCCTTCGGCGGCAACGTGCTGATCGCGACGTCCTTCTACGTCGTCCAGAAGAGCTGCCGCGTGCGCTTGGCCGGCGACCTCGCGCCCTGGTTCGTCGTAATCGGCTACAATTTCTTCATCCTGATCGCCGGCACCGGCTATCTGCTCGGCGTCACCCAGTCGAAGGAATATGCCGAGCCGGAATGGTACGCCGATCTCTGGCTGACGATTGTGTGGGTAGCCTATCTGCTCGTCTTCCTTGCCACCATCATCAAGCGCAAGGAACCGCACATCTTCGTCGCAAACTGGTTCTATCTCGCCTTCATCGTGACGATCGCGGTCCTGCATCTCGGCAACAATCCGGCCCTCCCGGTCTCGGTGTTTGGCTCCAAATCCTACGTCGCCTGGGGCGGCCTCCAGGACGCCATGTTCCAGTGGTGGTACGGCCATAACGCGGTCGGCTTCTTCCTGACCGCCGGCTTCCTCGCCATCATGTACTACTTCATCCCGAAGCGCGCCGAGCGGCCGATCTATTCCTATCGGCTGTCGATCATCCACTTCTGGGCGCTGATCTTCCTCTACATCTGGGCAGGTCCCCACCATCTGCACTATACGGCGCTGCCGGACTGGACGCAGACGCTGGGCACGACCTTCTCGATCATGCTGTGGATGCCCTCCTGGGGCGGCATGATCAACGGCCTTATGACGCTGTCGGGCGCCTGGGACAAGCTGCGCACCGACCCTGTGCTGCGCATGCTCGTCGTCTCCGTCGCCTTCTACGGCATGTCGACCTTCGAAGGCCCGATGATGTCGATCAAGGTGGTCAACTCGCTCAGCCACTACACCGACTGGACCATCGGTCACGTGCATTCCGGCGCGCTCGGCTGGGTCGGCTTCGTCTCCTTCGGCGCGCTCTACTGCCTGGTGCCGTGGGTCTGGAATCGCAAGGGGCTCTACAGCCTGAAGCTCGTCAACTGGCACTTCTGGATCGCAACCCTCGGCATCGTTCTCTACATCTCGGCGATGTGGGTGTCCGGCATCCTCCAGGGCCTAATGTGGCGAGCCTACACCTCGCTCGGCTTCCTCGAATATTCCTTCATTGAGACGGTCGAGGCGATGCATCCCTTCTACATCATCCGCGCCGCCGGCGGCGGCCTGTTCCTGATCGGCGCGCTGATCATGGCCTACAATCTCTGGATGACGGTTCGCGTCGGCGAAGCGGAAGTCCAGAGGCCCGTCGCTCTTCAGCCGGCGGAATGAGGAGTTTTCCATGTCGTTCTGGACACGCCATCAAGTCTTCGAAAAGAACTCGATCATCCTGATCGTCGGCATCCTGCTGGTGATCGCGATCGGCGGTCTCGTCGAGATCACGCCGCTGTTCTACCTCAAGAGCACGATCGAGGCGGTCGACGGTGTCAGACCCTATACGCCACTGGAGCTCGCAGGCCGCAACGTCTACGTCCGCGAAGGCTGTTATCTCTGCCACTCGCAGATGATCCGCCCCCTGCGCGACGAGGTCGAGCGCTACGGCCACTTCTCACTCGCCGCCGAGAGCATGTTCGACCACCCGTTCCAGTGGGGCTCCAAGCGCACCGGTCCCGACCTTGCTCGCGTCGGCGCCAAATATTCCGACGACTGGCACGTCACCCATCTGACCAACCCGCGCGCGATCGTGCCGAAGTCAGTGATGCCGGGCTATCCGTTCCTCAGTCAGGCGGAGGTCGATCCCGACATGATCGCCGACCACATGCGTACGCTGAGAACCGTCGGGGTGCCCTACACCGACGATCAGATCGCGAGCGCCGGCGCCGATATGAAGGCCCAGGCCGATCCGGACAATTCCGGCAGCGATGCCTTCAGCAAGCGCTACGACAAGGCCGTCGTGCGCAATTTCGACGGCAAGACCGGCTCGCCGACCGAGATGGACGCGCTAATCGCATATTTGCAGATGCTCGGCACGCTGGTCGACTTCAAGATCTACAACGAGAAAGCCAATTTTCGCTGAGAAGGCATCAACGATGAAAGCCATCCTGACACTCGACAATCTTGCGTCCGGTCTCGTGACCACGATCTGGACGCCGGTCTTCATCGCGATCTTTCTCGCGATCATCGCCTACGCATTTTGGCCTCGCAACAAGCCCGCTTTCGACGAAGCGGCACACCTGCCGTTGCGGGAGGAGTGAGAGATCATGACCGATCATCATAGCGACATCGATTCCGTCACCGGCAGGTCCACGACCGGGCACGAGTGGGACGGCATCAAGGAGCTCAACACGCCGCTGCCGCGCTGGTGGGTAGTCACCTTCTACCTCACCATCGTCTGGGCGATCGGCTACTGGTTCGTCTATCCGGCCTGGCCGCTGATCTCCAGCAATACCACGGGCATGTTCGGATACTCGTCCCGCGCCGACGTCGCAGTCGAGCTCGCCAAGCTCGAGAAGATCCGCGGCGACAAGATGGTGGCGCTCGGCGCGGCCTCACTCGCCGACATCGAAAAGGATCCGGCCTTGCTGGCGCTTGCCCGCGCCAAGGGGAAAACCGTGTTCGGCGATAATTGCGCACCGTGTCACGGCAGCGGCGGCGCCGGCGCGAAAGGCTATCCGAACCTGAACGACGACGACTGGCTGTGGGGCGGCACGCTCGACCAGATCATGCAGACCATCCAGTTCGGCGCGCGTTCCGGTCACGCCAAGGCGCATGAGGGCCAAATGCTCGCCTTCGGCAAGGACGGCGTGCTGAAGGGCGACGAGATCGTCACGGTCGCCAATTACGTGCGGTCGCTATCGGGCTTGTCAACCCGCAAGGGCTACGACGCGGCGAAGGGCGAAAAGATCTTCGCGGAGAATTGCGTCGCCTGCCATGGCGACGGCGGAAAGGGCAACCCCGAGATGGGCGCGCCGAATCTCACCGACAAGATCTGGCTCTATGGCTCGGACGAGGCGAGCCTGATCGAAACCATCAGCCTGGGCCGCGGCGGCGTCATGCCGGCCTGGGAGGGGCGGCTCGATCCGGCCACCATCAAGGCCATGGCGGTCTATGTCCACTCGCTGGGCGGTGGAAAATAGCCCATTGACGGAAGACGGGGGCGAACAAAACGCCCCCGTTTGCGCTGGATCAATGGACGGCGCCGCGTCGGGTCTAGGTTTAATCGCACCTGTCAAAAAGTACCAGGCGATGAACAAGATCGTGAACCCGAACGAACTCACATCGGACGACGATTACGGGCCGCTCTACGCTGCCCGGAAGAAGGTCTATCCCCAGAGCGTCGCCGGCACGTTCCGCCGGATCAAATGGGGCCTGATGGCGTTCTGCCTCGGCTTCTACTACTTGCTGCCCTTCGTGCGCTGGAACCGCGGTTTCGGCGCCCCCAGCCAGGCGGTGCTGATCGATCTGCCCAACAGCCGCTTCTACTTCTTCTTCATCGAGCTGTGGCCGCAGGAGGTCTACTACTTCACGGGCCTGTTGATCGTCGCCGCGGTGGCGTTGTTCCTGATGAACTCGGTCGGCGGCCGCATCTGGTGCGGCTATCTCTGTCCGCAGACGGTCTGGACCGACCTGTTCTACGCTGTCGAGCGCCTGATCCAAGGCGATCGGCGCGAGCGGATGAAGAAGGACAAATCGTCCGATCCGATGAGGCTCGAGCGCATCTTGGAGATCGTGCTCAAGCATTCGATCTGGCTCCTGATTGCCTGGTGGACCGGCGGCGCCTGGGTGCTCTACTTCAACGACGCGCCGACGCTGGTGAAGGAGCTCGTCACCTTTCAGGCGCCGATGATCGCCTACGCCTGGATCGGCATCCTCACCGCGACGACCAATGTGCTCGCCGGATTCATGCGCGAGCAGGTCTGCGTCTATATGTGCCCCTGGCCGCGGATCCAGGCGGCGCTCACCGACGAATGGGCGCTCAACGTCACCTACCGCTACGATCGCGGCGAGAAGCGTACCTCGGTCAAGAAGGCCGCCGAGCTGCGTGCGCTCGGCGAGCAGGTCGGAGATTGCATCGACTGCTACCAGTGCGTCGCGGTTTGCCCCACCGGCATCGACATCCGCAACGGACCGCAGATGGAATGCATCCAGTGCGGGCTCTGCATCGACGCCTGCGACAACGTGATGGCCAAGATCGGCCGGCCGAAGCGGCTGATCGGCTACGACAACGACATCAACATCCATCGCCGCCAGGAAGGCAAGGCGCCGGTCTACCGCATCGTCCGGCCCCGCACGGTCGCCTACAGCGCGATCATCGCGGCCGTCGGCGGCGTCATGATCTACACCCTCGCGACCCGCAGCCTGCTCGATGTCAACGTGCTGCACGACCGCAATCCGGTCGCGGTCAGGCTCAGCGACGGCTCGATCCGCAACGCCTACACGGTCCGGCTGCTGAACAAGAGCGGCTATGACCGCGTCATCGCCATCGACGCCAACGGCCCGGTCAACGCGACCATTCACGTCATCGGCGTCGACTCCGTGACGCCGGACCGGCCGATGATCGTGATCCCCCGCGACTCCACCAGCGAGCTGCGCATGCTCGTGACCGCGCCGGCGCAGAGCAATCCGGAGAAGTCGATTCCCGTCCGCTTCGACGTCACCGATATCGGGCTCGGCGAGGCCGCATCCGCCACCGACAATTTCGTCTCGCCGTAAGTCCAGGAGACACCCATGGCATCCAAGCCGCTCACCGGGACCAAGGTGTTCCTGATGCTGGTCGCCTTCTTCGGCGGCGTGATCGGCGTCAACGTCACCATGATGAAGCTCGCGATCGCGACGCTGCCCGGCACCGACGTCGACAGCCCCTATGCCGCAGGCCTCACTTATGACCGCGAGATCTCGGCGGCGCAGGACCAAGCCGCGCGCAAATGGCAGGTTAACGCTCATATCGAGCGGCGCGCCGATGGCAATGCCGTGCTCCAGGTCGAAGCGCGCGACGCTGCCGGGCAGCCGGTGAGCGGGTTGAGGTTCGGCGGACGCCTGGAGCGGCCGACCGACAAGCGCGCTGATCTCGCCGTCGAGCTCACCGAGGCGGGCATCGGCCTCTATCGCGGCGATGCCGCGTCCGTCGCGCCGGGCCAGTGGGACCTGGTGATCGAGGGTGAGGCGCGGGGGACGCGCGTCTTCCTGTCACGCAACCGCGTGATTCTGAACTGAAGGATTTCGCCATGGGGATCACGCGGGACTTTTCGCACTACGTCCGGACCGCGGGCGAAGGCGTCCAGCACATCGATCTCGCCGTCGACGGCGTTCACTGCGCCGGATGCATGGCCAGGATCGAGCGCGGACTGTCGGCGATTCCCGACGTCACGCTGGCGCGGGTGAACCTCACCGACCGGCGCGTCGCGCTGGAATGGAAGCAGGGCACGCTCGACCCAAGCCGTCTCATCGATCGGCTGGAAGAGCTCGGCTACAAGGCCTACCCTTACGAGACCGAGAGCGCGGAGGCGACTGAAGTTGCCGAATCGCGCTTCCTGCTGCGCTGTCTCGGCGTCGCCGCGTTCGCCACCATGAACGTGATGATGCTGTCGATCCCGGTGTGGTCCGGCAATGTCTCGGACATGTTGCCGGAGCAGCGCGACTTCTTCCACTGGCTGTCGGCGCTGATCGCGCTGCCGGCGGCAGCTTATGCCGGCCAGCCGTTCTTCCGTTCGGCCTGGCGCGCGCTGTCGCACAAGACCACCAACATGGACGTGCCGATCTCGATCGGCGTGTGCCTCGCGCTGGGCATGTCCGTGGTCGAGACCATCCACCACGCCGAGCACGCCTATTTCGACGCGGCGATCATGCTGCTCACGTTTCTTTTGGTCGGCCGCTTCCTCGACCAGAACATGCGGCGGCGGACCCGCGCGGTCGCGGGCAATCTCGCCGCGCTGAAGGCGGAGACCGCGGCGAAGTTCGTCGGCCCCGATGAAATTTCGCAGGTGCCGGTGGCGGCGATTCATCCCGGCGATATCTTGCTGTTGCGGCCCGGCGAGCGCTGCGCGGTCGACGGCACCGTGATCGAGGGGCGCTCCGAGATTGACCAGAGCCTGATCACCGGCGAGACGCTCTATGTCACCGCCGAGCAGGGCACGCCGGTCTATGCGGGATCGATGAACATCTCGGGCACGTTGCGGGTGCGGGTCTCGGCGGCCTCAGAGGCGACGCTGCTCGCGGAGATCACGCGGCTGCTCGACAATGCGCTCCAGGCCCGCTCGCGCTACATGCGGCTCGCCGACCGCGCCTCGCGGCTCTACGCGCCGGTGGTGCATGCAACTGCGCTCTTCACCATCCTCGGCTGGATCATCGCCGGTGCGGGCTGGCATGATGCGATCGTGACAGGCGTTGCTGTCTTGATCATCACCTGTCCCTGCGCGCTCGGCCTTGCGATTCCCACGGTGCAGACTGTCGCTTCCGGCGCCATGTTCAAATCCGGCGTGCTGCTCAGTTCCGGCGACGTCATCGAGCGGCTGGCCGAAGCCGATCATGTCATCTTCGACAAGACCGGCACGCTCACCCTGCCGGATCTAGAGGTGACGAATGCGGCCGACATCCCCGCGGACATGTTCGACCTCGCCGGTCGACTTGCACTGTCGAGCCATCATCCGGTGGCCGCCGCGGTCGCGCAGGCCGCCGTCGCCAAATCGCCGATCGTGGGTGCAATCGAGGAGGCCGGGCAGGGCGTGCGGGTAACGGTCGACGGCGTCGAGATTCGTCTCGGCCGTCCGTCGTTCTGCGGCGCCGATACCTTGGTCGGCGACGGTGCCGATCTAGATCCGGAAGCCTCCAGCGTGGCTTTCTGCAAGGGGGCCGAAAAATTCATCCTTTCGGTGCGTCAGGGCCTCCGCCCGGATGCGCAAGCCGTGATCGCGGCGCTGAAGGCGCGCAACATCGGCGTCGAAATTCTCTCCGGCGATCGCGAGCCGGCGGTGAGGGCGGCGGCCTATTCTCTCGGCGTTCCCGAGTGGCGCGCCGGCGTCACGCCCGCCGACAAGATCGCGCGGATCGAGGAATTGAAGCGGCGCGGCGCCAAGGTGCTGATGGTCGGCGACGGCATGAACGATGCGCCGTCGCTAGCGGCCGCTCATGCCTCGATGTCGCCGATCTCGGCCGCGCATCTCAGCCAGGCGACCGCCGATCTCATCTTCCTCGGCCGGCCGCTGGCGCCGGTCGTCGCGGCCATCGATTCCGCGCGCAAGGCGCTGCGCCTGATGCGGCAAAACCTCTGGCTCGCGATCGCTTATAATGTCCTGGCGGTGCCGATCGCGATCAGCGGCGTCGTGACGCCCCTGATCGCAGCAGCCGCGATGAGCGGCTCGTCGATCCTGGTCATGCTGAATTCGCTGCGGGGGCGTAGCGCGTCGCGGGAGATTGCGCGATGGAAATCCTGGTGATCCTAGTCCCGCTGGCGCTGGCACTCGGAGGTGCAGGCCTCGTCGCCTTCCTCTGGTCGCTTCGGAGCGGTCAGTATGACGACTTCGACGGCGCAGCGTGGCGGGCAATTGCCGACGACGAGCCGCCGCAAGAGGCCCCGGCTAAGCCGTAAAGGGGTAGCCTTCCGCACGAGGTGCGGCGGACTTCCAGTGAATGGGAGAGCATCCCTGTCGTCGTTCATAGAGGGTTGACCAGGTTTGTTATGACGGCAGGTTGTGTCACTGCGTGGGGGGCGTTGTTCCCAATCGAAGGCGGCGCAACTGAACGGACCGGCGGCGTGGCGGGAGTCCGACCTCCATGTCCGGCAAATGCTGGCGATTGCGCAGCACGATCTGGCGCGCTCCGGAGAAGCCGAGAAGGCCTTGGGCGTGAAGCTCTGACAGGGCTCGCGAGACCGTCTCCAGGATGAGGCCGAAATAGTCGCCGATGTCACGGTGGCACTCGGACGGCCATCAGGCCGGCGGCCGCGGTGCGGGATGTCCGTCTCGAGCAGGAAGGTCGCGACCCTCCATGGCGTTCTTGCGGCCGAGCAGCAGCATGTGGTCCTCCGCGTGCTTCAGCTCGCCGGCCGTCAGGACCCAGAGCTTGCGCGCGACCTGAATGTCTGTATTGGCCGCCTTGTCCGGGCTCGCCCGGTTTACCAGGCGCACCGTGGTCTTGAGGATCGCTTCGGCCGCGATGCGGTGGGCCCTCGCCGAAGATCTCCTTGTCCTCGCCCGCTTGCGAATTCGCTGGCCACGAGCGCCGGCTGGCCGACCAGCCGCCGAACGCAGCGGACGGCGAGGGCGCGGAGCGCGTCCTGGAAGGCTGCGCTCCGGAAAGGCGTGGCGGATAGAGCCGGCCTCTCGAGCGCGTAGGAGCGTATCGCGTGAGCGACCAAGTTCAGCGCGTCTTCGACGATTTTTTACGCGAGCCTTCTGCGGCCGGCAGAAATTCCCGGTAGCCCTTGACGGCAAGGAAGCGGCGCATCTCGGCGAACGTTTCGCGCGGTCGCCTGTGCAGATCTCGACTTCCTGGGCAAGATCTTTCGCCCGCTCCCGGTCCCAGGTGCTCGAGAGCATTTCTTTCACGGAAGGGTCGCGAGAGTTTTGTGGCAGTCATCGTCCTCAACCTCCGAATGGTCATGCGTCGTGAACAGCACCACCGCGATGCCGACCACAGCACGGTCGCGGATATCGTCGCGACGGTGGACAGAACGCTCATTGCCCTGAGAGCGCCCGTTAGGCCCTCCTAGACCAATTGATAAACGCCACTGCAAAAAGGATCCTCCAATTCAAAGTAGACCAGCATTCGGGAGGTTCGTACTCCAACTGGTAGATCCAGTCCGGCCCTGACCGCCAGGCAGAGCTCGCCATACACATAATTCGACTAGGCGTCGGGCCGCGATTATGCGAGTCTTGCAGCATTTCGAGGCGTGTCGGACCGGAGGGACCCGATGTGCAGATCGTCTCTTTCGGCGTGGTTGGAATTGGGACGGGTAAAGTCCTGGGACACTCAAAGTGGCATGCGCCAGTGAAAGTACGCTCCACGACTGGACCGTGGGTGAGCGTGTAGTCGTTTGCGAAGCGGCTGGACCGCGTCTGAGCGGCAAGCAAGGAGTCGTTCTCGGGTTCGGTGCTACGCGCAGCAGGCTTCGCGTGTTGCTCGACGGTTCCAGAGGGCCGATCACATTGCATATCACCTTCGTGGACCCGGTCGTGCAGCACGATCGCGCTTGAGAATGGTGCTGCCACAAGGGGGAAGTCCGCGCGGCGCAGCACAATCGCAGCGCGGAAGCGGAAATGCGCGCCATTCTGGAGGCCGCCGTGCGTCCCGAGGGCCGGCTGCGGCTCTGCACCGCCCTTTCGGAGATGAGCCGGAAGATCGGCCTCACCAATGCCGATGTCGAGGCACTTGAACATGGCCGCGACGCGCGTCCCGCTGAGCCGATGCGCTTCGAATGATCCTGCTCGATACCAATGTGGTCTCCGAGGCGATGAAGCCCGAACCGCATCCATCGGTCCGTGATTGGCTCGACGCCCAGGCGGCCGAGACGCTGTTTTTCTCCAGCGTCACCATCGCCGAACTGTTGTTCGGCAGCGCGCGCTGCCGCGCGGGTCGAGAGAAAGAAAGCCCTTGGTCAGCACCTCGACCTTGCAGCCGAGAACGGCCTCCCACCGTCCGTTCTGAGGCTGACAGAGGAATGGCGTGCTGCTGCTGGTCCTGGACATCGGCATGCTGATGCCGCCGAGGATGATGATCGGAATCACGCCGATCGGGATCGGTGCTGGTCAGCTTGATCGCTGATCATCATCATGTGGTAATCCCGATCATGATCGCGCGCGCTCCGAGGTTAGCCCACGGGTGCCGGTTACGTCGGCATCTCGCCGTGCGATGGCTCGCAACTTGCGCGCGCGATTTGGTGACACTGGCTTTTGCCGGGCCCTCGTCCGGCGCGATCCTCAACCGAGGTCCGCCAGTGCTTGGAGTTCTCCCGGAAGGCTCTGCCGGGGCGGAGGCGGTTCACGACGACAACAGTCTGCCAGGAATGCGGCGAAGGGACCGACATCACCTTGTACGCTCGCGCTCTCGAGTGCCCGCATGTATTCGTCGCGTCTGCCGACGGGAATGATTGTCCAAGGCAGTCCTCCCGATGCCATCATGACATTCATGAGGAAGCGGCCCGTTCGGCCATTGCCGTCTGGAAGAGGGTGTATGAAGGTGAATACGAACTGTCCGAGCACAGCTCTCACGCGCGGATCCTTCTCCTCCTTCAGGCAATCAAGAAAAGCCTCCATGGCGTCAGGTACCGATTCCCAAGCGACCGGTGTGTGTCCCGAGTTCCTGATGAAAACGAAGTGAGTTCGATAGCCGGCGAGGTTTTCGGGCTTGATGATGCCGGCTTGAACTGAGGGCTGAAAGAGGGCCCGGTACCAGTCGAGGTGCTCCCGATCGGCGATCTCGGCGGCGTCCTCGCCGTTGAGCACGCGGGCCACCGCGCCACGGACCAGCTGGAACGCATCCCAGTAGCCCTTCGCGGCCATTGCATCCCTTTGTTTGCGATCTCCATCGCTGCCGTTGGGATCCCATTTCCCGGTCTTGACCTTCTCGATCAGTTCCTCCGTGACCGAGTAGCCTTCGATAGAAAGCGAGTGGTACGCGTCCGAGGTGTACCGTTCGTCGATCGCGGCCAGATATCCGTCATGATCGTTGATACGCCGCGGCTCAAGCTTGAAATTTGCTAACACCTTTTCGCGCATCTCCGCCCACATGAGACGGATTCGCGTCATGATTGGTGGCGTGGCCCGGCTTGGAAGCTGCATCGGTACCGGCGCCTTGAATGGATCGGCATCTTCCCTGACATCGTGCCCGCCCGCCGTCATCGCGGTGACGATATCGTCGGCGGCCCGCGTGTTACCCAGCAGTCGGTACGCCCCGGCGATGCGCCCCGCCACGGCCGCATGTCCGCCTTCCAGGAGGACTTTTAGGATTGCACTGGCATTCCTCTGCGAACCGAGCAGGGCGATGACGTCGTTCTTTTGCGTCTGCCAGAAAGCTGGCGCGGCAGCGCAGATCGCCTGCGGCGCCGGAAAGGTCTGAACCCCGGCGGTCTCGACCGGGGTCACCGGCAGTTTGGTCGCCTTGTACAGATAGAGGGAGGTGCCATGGAGGAGGGGCTGGGTTTGGTTATTGGCGGTCGGTGCCGCGATCACGACCTGCTTCGGAACGTTAAGATTTTCTGCAAGTAGCGGGATTGAACTTTCTGCCGAGAGGACCCAGTCACTCTTGAAGCGCTCGTTGCAGTAGGCGCGGCAAAACTCCCAGAACGACGAGTACCAGGACGTGCGGTCGCCCAACCGCTCCTCGGGTCGCGGCATCAGCACCCATCCTTTGATGATCTCCTTCAGGAACCCGGCCTCCACCAGCCGTTCGCGGTGGGTGCGCGAAAGTTCGTCGCTCCGGAAGATTCGTCGCTTTCCGCCGTTGCTGAGGGTCTTCAGCTCGGTGAGGGACTGGGCGAGTTTTTCGTGGAGGGAGGGCATGTTCCAGCCCGCGAGGTTCCGATAATTTGATGTCGTGCGAATACAATAGTATAATGCTGTTCAACGTCAATAGTATTATGGTGAGCACCTCACTAAAACTCCGTTGCGTAATTACAATAATTTATTGCAACGGCGCATTTAGACCGAGAAGCCGAGCTGCGCCTTCCGGTGGAAGGCCGACGATACGCGCTTGTCCGGCTGAGAATGTGGCCGCCGATCGGCAAGAAACCCCGTTATGCCTACGCTCGCCCAGGGCCTCCCAAATATGACCTGAGGATCGAGCTCTCCCAAAGCTTTCATCGACGAGTCGTTTGCCGAAAACCCGACCCTGGAGAGCCCAATTCTCGCTACCTAAATACCTCAAAGTAATAAAATTTGGCCCGCAGATGGCGCCGAACCGGCCGGAAAAGGGGTCTAAGAAAGGATGAGGAGGCCAAAATTGGCCTAAAACGGCATGAAAACGGGTTAAGACCCCCGATTTTCCTGATCAGTTGACAAAGTTACTTATTTGGCAAAAATCATGAAGTTTGGTGATAACAATAGGTTTTTGCAGAAATTCTCGTCCGTTTGGGCCCCCGTTGGCCGAAAACCGAACGTGACCAAACGCAACCGAGCGATATCAACCTCGAACGCGGTGGCTTCGCCGGCCGGCATTCCGCCTCAAATCGAAACGAGGCGCTAGGAAGACAGACTTCCACTCGGTAAACGAGTCCTTGAAATTGACGGGCACGGCCAAACCGACAGGGAGAGGCCGTCGGGAAGATCGGGGATGAAGGAGCATTATAAGGGAGCTCGGACCGGCCCAACCGTCCGTCTGCACGCTGCCCGAAAGGCGGCCAGCTTCAAGTCCAGCCGGGAGGCCGCGGTCAGGTTTGGGTGGCACCAAGGCACCTATCGCGCCCACGAAATCGCGGCTCGCTATTTCAATGCTGAAACTGGCCGCATCTACGCAGATGCATTCGGCGTGCCGCGATCATGGCTGATGGACGGCCGCGGACGTGGTCCGTTGATCGACCCAGTTCGCGCGGCTAGGTTTGAAATCCGCAAATCCGCCGCAACGCAGCCATCCTAGGATGCGGCGGTGACCGTCGTCTTGCCGACGCCGCTATGGGTCCCGGCAACGATATACGCGCTTGACCTGGTCGAAAGAGCGCCCAAAGGAGGTCCTCGCAATCTTTTCACATTGCTATGTGTGCACGCCCCGGTTGCAAATTCAAGGCTTCGAGGCGCTCAACACTCCAGCGGCCTTGGCATTTGGCGTTCAAGAGCCGATGCCGGCTGGGCGACGCTCTTTGCGGGCTATGCGCCTGGGCAGTTAGTGCCACTTCGTACGACACCTCTTCTATTTCTACGACTGTCTACCCTTTGGCGCGTTTGGACCAGCCGCCCCGAAGGATGCTGATCGGAATGAGGCTGCCATAGACGATCAAACCTGCCGCTAGAGCTGCAAATAGCCTCGGCGGACGCTGCCCTCACATGACGAATTCGCAGGGATGGCGATGACGACGGCATGGTCTTTTTCGAGCTGTTGCTTGATCGCGTCGAAGGATCTCGGCCGGACGTAAATGTCGCGGTGCGGCGCCAGCGCGCCAGCGAGCCGCCATGCCGAATGAGCTCTGCGAGCAGGTCGGCCTTGCTCCAGCGTCCGTCGTGCGCGCCCTTGATCCTTTCACGGACGACCTCCCGCAGGTCACGCAGGCAGACGCCGTGTTTGGATTGCGGAACGTGACCGTGGTTCGACAGGAGAGCAGCCAGCCGGACGGCGAGCGGCTGCTCGGTAATGCCCGTCAGGAGCAGGATACGCCGCGCCCGGGATGTCGGCGGTGAGTGACTTTCCCGTCCCAGGAGGTCCCGCTGGTCTTCGACGGTCGCGCCCGGGGGTGGTGAGCCATGGTCGCGCCTGGAACGCAACCAGAACAAAATCGAGGCCCATCGGGCCGGATCCTGACGGCGGCCGCCACGCTATGGCTGCACCAGTCCTCTACGGCCGCCTTAAGAAAGCTCTGCAAGCCGTAGGAAGTTTGCGAACAGCACGTCCCCTTGTGGGGTGAGTATCGACTCCGGATGGAACTGCACGCCATATGTTGGTTGATCGCGATGGGCGAGGGCCATGACCTCCCCATCATCCGAGAGTGCTGTCACCGTGATGTGACGGGCAGATGACGGATCCAATTCGACGATAAGCGAATGGTAGCGCCCCACACAAAGTGGAGACGGTAGTTCTTTGAACAGCCCGCCGCCTTCATGTGTGACATACGAGGGCCGACCGTGCATAGGACGACGTGCGCGCGTTACGCGTGCGCCGAACACGGTCCCAATGCACTGGTGTCCAAGACAAATGCCGAGAATTGGCACCTGACCCGAAAGTTCACGAACGACGGCTGTCGATATTCCAGCCTCAATTGGAGTGCACGGACCGGGGGAGATGACAACCGCGCGGGGCCTGAGGTCAGCAAGTTCGCTCACATCCATCGCGTCGTTCCGGACGACACATGTTGCTGCACCAAGCTTGCGGAAATATCGCGCAATGTTGAAGACGAAAGAGTCGTAGTTGTCGACAATGACAATCAAGATGCACCGGAGTCTTCAGCAATGAATGCGCGAAAAATGCGCTCTGCTTTTGCAAGGCTCTCCTCATATTCGGCGGCCGGATCGGACATTGCCGTTATCCCGGCACCTGCATGGAAGACGGCCTGGCCGTCGTCGATCGTTACGGTGCGAATGGCAATATTTACATCCATATGTCCATTGAAACCTATGTAGCCTATGGCCCCGCAATACACCTCTCGCGCCACACGCTCGATATCCAGGATAATTTCCATCGAGCGTACCTTGGGAGCTCCGGTAACTGAGCCGCCGGGAAAGCAGGCCCTAAGTAGGCCCACGGCATCCTCTCCGTGTGTTAGCTCACCCGTAACGACGGACACGAGATGGTGCACCGAGGCATAGGACTCGAGATTGCATAAGGACGGGACGTGGACTGATTCAGGCGTGCAAACGCGCGAGAGATCATTGCGCAGGAGGTCGACGATCATGGTGTTCTCGGCGCGGTCTTTCTCCGAATCTACCAGCGTCTCAGCGCGACGCCGGTCTTCTTCGCAATCAGCAGAACGCGCCACCGTCCCCTTGATAGGTCGCGTTTCGACCTGTCGCCCGTCAAGCTTTAGGAAACGCTCGGGCGAGCTCGATGCAATGGTGAGCTTGCCATACCGAAGAAGGGCGGCAAAGGGAGCCGGATTCATTTTCCGAAGCTGACAATAGAAGGCTATCGGATCGAACGAGTTCGCCAGGCGAGCGCTGAAGCGCTGCGCAATGTTGACCTGGAAGGCGTCACCCGACAGAATGAGATCAATCACGCGTTGTACCGCCGCGATGTATCCCTGGCGACTGAAGTTTGAATGCCATGAGCCGGCCTGGCCTGGTGTAAAATCAGGAGGGGGGGCTGAGACTGTAACCAGCGCAACAAACTCTTCGGCTCTTCGGCGAGCTCTCTCACGCCGGCGAACTGGATCCTGCTCCGGCCACCCGGTAGAAAGGACCCAGCATCTGTCATGGCGGTGATCGAAGCTTATCACGACGTCGTAAAGATGTAGGAGGGCCTGAGGCAAGCGATGCCCCCCGATGCTCGGCACCGGCAATCGCTCCAGCGTCCTGTTCAGCTCGTATCCGAAAAAGCCGGCGGCGCCGCCCTGGAATGCCGGGAGATCGGCGCGATGCATTTGCGGATACTTGGCTAGCATAGCGCGAAGTGCCGCCCACGGATCGCCCACAATGGACTCTCCGTTGCAAATACCTCTCCCGTCCGCGATTATATAAGTGCTGAAGGGATCGCACGTCACATACGAGTACTGCCCGAGCACCGCGTGTCTCGATGCGCTATCCAGGAACGTGAGGTGCCTCCGATGCGAGAGGCGTCGCATGGCTGTGACGGGCTCAATCCACTGCAGTTCCAATACATGCATTAGTCTGTCGCTCAGCGATACATGGCTGATTGTAATCCCGCCCGGGGAAGGCGAGCCTCACGGCACCCAAAAACCCCTACGTGCCTGCCAGGTTAATTACGCCCGCGGGTAGGGCCTGCCAAATGGCTCCGCATCTGTTGACATGCTGTAATCGGCCGCGAGACGTAGCTCTCGGAGCGGTCTGACCTGCCGGATCGACTCCTGATAAAGCTCGTGCGCTTTATAGGCTTCGAGTTCGACTTCGTCGTCGAATTCACCGTAGACGATCACGTCAATTTCGTTGCCAAGCCGGTCACTCTTGCGGTTGCGAGCGACCTCAAGCCGGCGTGCGTGCGGGATCTTGGCGAGAACGGAAAGGCCGTCGACTATTTTGTCGACATGCGCCTTATCTTTTGCGGTGAAGAATACGATGTGTCGAATCATAGATGACCGTCGGTAATCGCGAACATTGCGGTTTGACTTCGCCCAAAGCGACAGAAGCCTCATCGCAAAGTCTGCAAGGCTCGGGCAGCCGCTCAGATGCCACTGCACGGCAGCTCCCTGCGCGATCGCTCTGGTGGGTGTTTAGCTCGATTCTTCCTCCGCTATTACGCAAGGTAGACAATCTCTGAGACGAATTTCTGCATCGAAGTAAGGAACCGCCTGATCATCAGTCGCTAGGACAACTTTCAGTAGATTGCTTCCGGTCATTAGCTTCGCGCGGATCTCGTGCATGAAACGGTCTCACTTGCAGGATCGCCGCATAAGAACTGCAGCAAAATGCGCTCTTTCGTTGAATACAGGCTGGGTCATAAAACAGAAGGGGGAAGGCCGCCGCCAGCCCCTGGGTTGACATCGACGCGTGACTTCAAGGTTGAATCCGCTCTTCGGCTGATCACCGCAGAGAGATCGATCGTGAAACTCTTTCATCGCGGAACGTGGCGATAGTCTCAGCCATACAGGGCGCCTGGGAGGAGCTTATCGTTTCGGCGCTGCTCGTCGCGAAGCAACGAAGAAAGGTAGTACCTCGTGCACATCTTGCCTGGAGGCGCTTTCAGCGCGCAGCTGCATCGCACCGGAAGGCTGCGCTCCCTTCCGGAAAGTCGCTGAAATGCTGCTCCGCCCTCGCCGAAGTTTTGGCAAAATGGCCGCCCTAGGTGTCGCGGTTCTGATCGAGCACTCTTAGACTGCCTTCACTTGAACCGCGTCGCTTGCGTGCGCGTGAAAGCCCAACGCGCTAGTACTTCGGTGGATGCGATCGCCCAGGGAGGCGCGGCTGCCATTTGCTTGATCAACATCAATAGATGTAATTCGATGGTCTATCCTTAAGCAAAGCCTAGCGGAGGCAAGTCATGCGCAATCTGCTGTTTGTCGCTGCTAGCACTTCCCATGCTAGTTGGCTTTGTCTCGCCTTCGAGTGTACGTCCTGCGACCCGCTTGGCAGGACGCTCATTGTCTGCAAAGACCGTATCTGGGGGTATCCTGGCAACTGCCAGTTCTCGTCATTTTGTCAGTGCATGGCCACTGCATCGGGCACGGACGCCTAGCGGTATCGACCTGACCTACGCATTAGCGCGGCGGGTAGAACGATCGCGCTGACAACCAGTACAAGACGCCACGAAAAGACGCACAAGGGGAATGCGGGGTGTTGTTACGAAAAATCGTATCTTCGACGAATAGTAGTGGTCTTTGAACGTGTGCAGCAGAAGCTGATGACCCCGCAATGGCAGCCGCCGCTTAGATTACCGCACTACTGCGCCTTAACCCCGCTTAGCCCTTTTTGCATCGCATGACTTGGCTGGCCGTGTCAAACCGTCGACTCTTCGATGGCCTGACGCTTGGGCTGCCATGGCTGCTGCGAATTGAGCAGCAAGCGGACGGCAAGCGCACCGGCGCCTCAGGTCAGCGACGCCTCTAAGCGGCTTGCCTGACAAGTCTGTACGCCCGGGTTATCCACACGCCATCGAATTAGCGGGCAGACGCGCGTCTGCATAGCTTTCACGGTCTGCTGCGCTGGAAAGCACTCCCATGCTTGCATCTGACGAAGGCGGGGCGGTCACTCCGAGCTCGTTTGAAGAATTTCATCGCGGAATTACGCCCAGACGCAATTTTCGGCCGACAGGCAGGTGTTCATCGAACCAACCGATCGCGATATGCCGCTACAACAGAGGGTGAGCGCGAGGCCTGTTTCGGGAGCTGGAAAATGCCGAGTATCCTGGAGAAGGGATTGGAGCAGGGCATGGTACGCAATTTCTATCAGCTCCGTATGGGGAAGTATGCCGGAGCGTTGATTCAGCGCAGCAGGTGTGAGCGGCAACAGATCCTCTGGCTGCAGTTGAACTTGATGAGGCTCGGAAACGAACTTGCTCCGTTAGAGTATTGCCTCCGTGGCAAAGCCAGCCAGTCCGACACGCACGAGATGCGGTTAAGACAATGCCGCACGCAAATTGCGTCAGAATGATCCCATCGGCGCGTCCTGACGCCCAGCGTGACGCAAGGCGCTTCCAAATGACAATTTCAATTTGGGGAGTTCTTGCTTGATGGTCGCGCGACCATTGGATTCTTTATGCACGCGCCTGCTACTTTGGAGACGTATGTTTCCGTTTCACGGTTGACAGTTTTCATTCGTCCGCCATAGAAAAAGAGTGGTCCCGCGGGCTCAATGGCTTCGGTTGCAAGAATCGGATTACCGTTCGGCTAGCATATTCGGTGACGCGGGGACTTCGTGAGGGCGATGGCTTCAAAATCGTAGGCGACACAGGTGAGATCAAATCAGTATCGCTTCGAGCTGCGAAATCGACCTGAGGCCATCTGACGGAACGGATCGAAAATGAGCCACGCTTCGGAAGTGTCAGTTGAGCGGATCACGATTCCAATCCTGCAGCGATGGAAGCAGGAGCGGCGGCGTGTCGCCATGACCACCGCCTACGATGCGGTTACGGCAGGCATCGCTGACCCCATCGTCGACATCATTCTTGTCGGCGACAGTGTTGGCAATGTCTGCCTCGGTTTCGACAACACGTTGCCAGTCAGCATGGCGATGATGAACCATCATCTCGAAGCTGTTGCGCGCACAAGGCCCCGTGCCCTGCTCGTGGCCGATATGCCGTTTCTTAGCTTTCACCTCAGTCCGGAGGAGACGATACGCAACGCCGGAGGATTCCTGCAGCGAGGCGCAGATGCAGTGAAACTCGAGGGCGGAGCCAAGCGCGTGGAAATCGTGCGTGCCCTGGTCGATTGCGAAATTCCCGTCATGGGCCATCTCGGCCTCACCCCGCAGAGCGTCAATATCATGGGGGGATTCAAGGTGCAGGGCCGAAAAGCCGATGACGCTTTGCGGCTGCTTGATGACGCTCACCGTCTGCAGGAGGCCGGATGCTTCGCGTTGGTGCTTGAAGGCATTCCGGCCGAGCTAGCCCAGCGAGCGACCGAATCGCTGTCGATACCAACTATTGGAATCGGCGCGGGTCCCGGGTGCTCGGGCCAAGTGCTCGTATTCCATGACGTGCTGGGGCTGACCGAAGGTCATCGGCCCAAATTTGTTCGCGCCTATGCAGATGGTTTTCAGCTGTTGCAGGACGCGCTGTCGCGCTGGGCTACCGATGTCCGCAGTGGAGCGTTCCCGGCGCCGCAAGAGTCCTATCGGCTTCCTGAAAGCCTGGGTAACATCATCGCAAACTGGGCTCCTCCCAACCCAACCTGATGTAAGGTGCTACGATGCAGACGATTACGACGGTCGCTGAGCTTCGTAGTGAGCTCGCGAAGGCTTGCAGCGCGGGCAAACGCGTCGGGCTCGTGCCGACAATGGGCTATTTGCACGATGGCCATCTGGCCCTGGTTAAGGCGAGCCGAGCGCAATGCGACGTCACCGTCGTTAGCATCTTCGTCAATCCGACTCAGTTCGGACCAAACGAGGATCTCAGCAGCTATCCTCGCGATTTCCTGCGCGATGAAAAACTGTGCCGCGATGCCGGTGTTGCGATTGTCTTCGCGCCGGGTGCACAGGAAGTCTACCCGGCTCAATTCGAGACCTTCGTCGAACCGGGCGAATTGGCTAAGCCACTATGCGGGGCTTTCAGGCGTGGGCATTTTCGCGGCGTCGCAACCGTCGTATGCAAGCTGTTCAACATGGTGCATCCGGACGTCGTGTTTTTCGGGCAAAAGGATTTTCAGCAATGCGCGGTCGTGCGTCGCATGGCAACTGATCTCAATCTTCCCATCGAGATCGTCACCGTGCCAACCGTTCGGGAACCGGACGGGCTCGCGATGAGCAGTCGCAATCGGTATCTCAGCGAGGAAGAACGTCGACGAGCCGTTGCCATCAGTCGTGGGCTGTTCGCCGCGGCGGATGAGTTCCGCTCAGGAGTGCGCGAGGTGGACAAGCTGATTGCGATCGCCGAGCGGCATCTTGAGACAGTTGATCGGCTGCAATACCTTGAACTTGTCGATGGTGATACGCTCAAGCGCGCCGCGAGTCCGCTGCGGCTTCCGGCGGCGCTCTGTGCCGCAGCCTACGTCGGTTCGACCCGGCTGATCGACAACGTACTGCTCGCGTTGCCAACTCTGTAGCGCAATTCAGAACCAAATCGATAAACTGTTTTCTTTTTATCCGTTTCGCCCGCGTCGTCGGTGCCTGGGAGTTCCGACGCAGCCGCCCCTCGCGCTTCGCCGCGGCAAGATTTGTCGGCGGGGTAGGGCGAAGTGGTCGAAACTAATGCGCACGTAGCCCGCGTCGACAAGGGCTTCCGCAATCAATTCCGACTGAAAATGACGCACGACTTCTGGGGCAGGGCGTATTCGCCGATCTTGCACTGCTGCTTCTTGAAGTAGGGAATAGGCGCGTAACCGAACACCGGACAGGCGATCCGGACGGAGTTCGATGCATTTGGCGACCGTGTCTAGCACTACAGTCGCAATTTTCGGGGTGGTTCTGACTCTATGGGCGACCATGATTCGGCATTTGATGATTGGTGGAGCGCCGGCCGAAGATACGCGACGCCGTGGGCTTCTTTGTTGGAGTCGTCAATGGCGAGCCGTGAGTCTACCAGGCACATAAGCTGCGTGCCTTCCATGATCAAAGTGTTTATGTCGGCGTCTACACCGCGCTGTCGGTTGCCACAACGTTTTGGCAGGCTACGCAAGCCCAGAGTAACCGGGTTGCAAACCCATCGCCTCGCATTGAGACCGATTGCGATCGGCAGATGGAATTTCATCTTGTTGTCAGCTTTGCGACTGAGCCATATTGATTTGTCGCGGATATGACTACGGGAGGCGAGGCCGCGTTGAAGGGCGCCACGGCGCAGTCTCGAGGCGCACTCGGGTGGTTCGTGCTCCTTCAGTGCGCGACCGCGCTCATCAATCAGCAAGTAACAAGCTTGTTGAGAGCCCCCAACGCTCCATGCCTAGCCGGCACAGTTGCCCGATCGTATCGAGTTCGGATCGAGACGTCACGTGCGTTTTCGCGGTGGCATCGTATTTGCTATCAAAGATGTCGTCGCGGATCGAACTAGAAGAGTGACGATCGACGCGATCCGATATCACGCGCTGAACGTCCGGCATGGCGGATTGCGCCAACAAACGATGTCCTCTCGACCGCCGAACCTGCGCACTCTCTGTCGCTCGGGAGTCCGCCGCTGGTACAGCGCCCGCGGGTCGTCTATCAATAAGGTCCCTGTCATGGCGTCTGCTGGTCAACCATCCTCTCGGTTAGCAACGTGTCTTGCATTCTTCGTTCCCGGGGTCGGCTTCGGGGTCTGGGCCCCGCTCGTACCATTTGCAAAAGACCGGCTGGCGGTCGATGACGGCGTGCTTGGCCTACTACTGCTCTGCCTGGGTGCTGGATCCATCATCGCGATGCTTCTGACCGGTGTTTTGAGCGCCCGCTACGGCGTCAGGCTGATCATTCTTGTGGGTGGGCTTAGTCTCGCGATCGTCCTGCCGTGCCTCACGATAGCTAGCAAGTTGGCGCTCGGCGTCGCGCTATTCGCCTTAGGCGCCTCGATAGGCTCGATTAGCGTGGCCGCGAACATTCATGCGATCGAGGTGGAGCGCACGGCGGAGTGCCCGCTGATGTCCAGCTTCCACGCTCAATTCAGCATCGGGGGACTTGTGGGGTCTGCAGCCATGACCGCTTTTCTCTCGCTGCAGATTGATGCATTTGTTTCGACTGTGGTCTGCTCGGGATTGATAGTGATAGCGATCATGCTGGCGTGGCCGCGATTGGTGCCAACGGCGCAGGCGGACCAGGGACCGTCGTTCGTTCTGCCGCGTTCCATCGTGCTCCTTCTAGCCGCGATTGCGGCGATCGCCTTCCTTATCGAAGGCGCGATGCTCGATTGGGCTGCGTTGTTGGTCGTCGGCGCTGGTCTTGCTCCAAAGACGCAGAGCGGCTTAGCGTATGTACTGTTCTCCATAGCCATGACGGTGGGACGCCTTGCTGGCGACGCCGTCGTCGAACGCGCGGGGGACCGCGCGACACTTATGTTCGGAAGTCTACTGGCCTTGGCCGGTTTCGGAGCTCTGCTGGCCGCACCGGTAGCCGTCATCGCCATGGCCGGCTTGCTGCTCATTGGTCTTGGCCTATCGAATGTCGCCCCGATTCTGTTCCGGCGCGCCGGCACGCAGGAGGCGATGCCCGTTGGTCCGGCGATTGCCGCGATCATGACGGTTGGCTATGCCGGAATTCTCATTGGACCGGCTGGTATGGGGTTACTGGCCAAGTACGTGGGACTGCCGGCCGCATTTGGGGTCCTAGCCGGGCTCATGTGCCTCGTCGTGCTCTTGGCGCCCATCGTGACGGCGAACACACGGTGAATGCGTTTGAAAGGTGACAGAGCGGCACCTGGTGCGCAAGAGAAGCTTCGATCGCGGCTTGTCTCTGATCGAGCAGACGGCAATGAGTTGGCTAGCTGATATCTGCCTGGCGCCGATGATCGGCTACTTTTTGCTGGTCCCAAAGCGGTGCGCTTCTCCGGAAGTGATTCAGGCCCGGCGATTGGTGGTCCGCGCTCTTCCAGAGATCTGCCTTCATGCCTACGATGGGTCGCTTGATGCGCTTGCTGTTCGCCCAATCATTGCTTCATCCCAGGCTTCTATACCTGAGTGAATGCGCGCTTTCGGCTGTTCGCAAGCTCGAGTTTTCAACCCGATTGCGCAAAGCGGATGTTCGCCGAGCAGACGTTGATGCCTAAGGGACTTGGAAACACCGGTGTCTGGTATCTCGCAGCCCATGGACAGGTTTGTGCGGTGGCCTCGGACGGCAGACTTTCGCCCGCTGGAAACCGCAGCAGTTCAAGGCGTAAGGTCGGCGGCAGCGGCGCAGAGCTTAGCGCCAGGATCAGAGCGCATGGCTGCTGTGGCTCAATTCGCTCGACATCTCTCCTGATTTGGTGTCTTCGACTTGGCCGAGACACCTTATCTCCCTCAGATTGGCGCATCAAACGGCGAAATCACTTCGGACCGGCCTGATGGTGAACATTGGTGCCTTGTTACAAAGCACCTCGCGGATCCAGTCGAATTGTCGGTTTCGCTCGGCTGAGGCTTGACCTTTTCCGCAGCTGTCCGTTTGCCTTCGCTCCTTGCTCCACCGCCTGCCCAAACACATGAATGCCAGCGGATCTGGGCATTACATGAAGTCACCATCCTCTTCGGAATCTGCTGCAACCTCAGTATCACTGTCGACCTTGGAGAGATAAAGCTGAGATTTAGTTGCGCGCTGCCATTCACCAAGGCTGTTTTTTGTCCACTGGGCGGACTGAGTGGGGTCAAGTACCATGTCGTCCTCATCCACTTCAACGAAGCCCATTGTCTTTGCGCGGGCCTTCGCTTCTGCATTAGCAGGACGCCAGTTCACCAATGGTCGTTCGCCGTCTTGCCGAAGTTGATGTTCGAGCAGAATATCGCCGGCGTTTGCGACAAGCGGATGAGCAACCTGAAAATCCACAATTGAGGTGACTTCACTTCGTCCAGGGAACTGTTCTCGCCACTTATCGCTTTCGAACTCAGTCATGTTGAATCCGGCCTCCGTTCTTTGGAGGCCGACGCTCACATTTCCTAATTGGTAGCTGTAATATCGGGCGTCTTCTGAATCTCTTCTGATACCGTATTCCTTAGCGACCTCTGCTGTGCGCTTAGCTCTTGCGGATACAAATTCCGAGTACTCGTGTGGATTGTTGGCGATGCGGTTGATTGCGTCGCCATGAAAGGTCCTCACTTCAGTCCTGAACGTAGCTCTGTCGATCTCGACCACAGGAGGTTTCCGAACGAGGGAATAACTCGGTTGCGAAGGTGAGCTGCCAGCAGACTCCTGCAATCGCGTTCTAGCGAACGCATCGGCGAAGCCCTGGCTTTCGGCACCCGCTTCCTCAGCGTTGGCTGCCCGATGATATCTTTCTTCGGCCGGAATATCGGGCCAATTGTTAACTCGACCGTACATGACGACTGCACCTGGATCATACATCTTGCATTGTTTCAGGTCGTTAGACCTTACCCGCTTGATAGACAGCTTAGCTGTCCGTGAGCTGACGCCAGCGCATAAAGGAAAAATCCCGCCACCCCTTTGGGCAGCTCGACCGCGTATCGTCGAGGCGTTGCGCGATGCAGGCTTCCACGTTATCCACCCAGAACGAGGCGCGGAGGTGCCGGACTGGTGCAAGCGGCGCGTCGCAAGGGGAACACGATGCGGGACACTCGGACCCGCCGAGGCGTCGAGCGCGCCGCGAGGAAAGCGACTTCCACCGCCCGAGCGTCTCGTGCGCTGGATGGCTTGCTCGACCTGGTGGCACTCCCAGTCCGAGGCAGCGAACTGCACGCAGTGTCGACCGGATATTCGGGTGGGCGCGTGGCGCGCAACGCGATCGCGAGAGTGACTCCGGATGACGTCACCTGCTACGTGGCACTGCCGTTCGACGAGCGCCTGATCGGCGGTTGGCGTAGGAAGGGGCGCGCCGCGCCCGAACTCATGGAAGCTCCGCCTTCCGAAGCCGAGTCGGAAAGACAGGCAGCCGGAGCTGAGCCATCGACTACATGCCCGCGGCTCGTCTTCCGGTCTCGAGCCAGCTCTGCTGGGATTATTGGCGGACGACGGTCGGGCCGCCGGCGAAGTGGTAGATTGCCTGAGCGCAAACGCAGCTCTTGTGCTCGCCGAAGCGCTCTCGCGGAAGCCGCGCATGCTCGTGGCGATCGCCTTCGCGACCAAGATGGCTCGGACGATTTGGGCCAGGCCAATCGGAAGGTGGATTATCGGGAACCCAGCGCAGGCAGTGACGGCATCATGACGAATGCGGCACGAAAGAGCCTGATGTTGGTGAAGGGTGCGAGCAGGCGACGACCCTAATGGGCGGAACGATCGAACAGATCTGGATCAGGAAAACCAGTTAGAGCCGAAGCGCCGAGGTGCTCGGAGATGAGAATTGGACTTGATCCGCGGATCACCATACCGGCCAGCGGCTTCTGAGGACGCCGTAAAGGAAGGCCTGACAGAAGACCGCATCGTCCACACGCCGAACGGGTCAGAAACTTCTTGCATCACAGGCGGCAACGACAGAAGGCTCTACACGAAGTACCGTCAGCCCGCCAGTGGCCGCCGCCAAGGCGTCGTTTAGTCCGTCAACCGCGTATCGGACCGAGAACAACCCCGCCTACCATCGCAGAAGAAAGGTGGGCGCGGCCGTCGCCGGCCGGACCGGTTGGCCGATGTGTTTTGAGTCAGAAGTGGTGCCAATGCTCGAGGCAGCCCGATATCACCGATGCGCAGTGGCCGCAGCGGCTCCATTCGTTTGGACGGTCGCGAGCCGGCTTTCGGCCCAAAGGACTGATTGCGGAGCTGCGATCCTACGTGCGCCAGCGCGAGCGTCTGATTGGGTACGCGGCCTCCCACGTCAAGCATATGCACAAGGCCTTGACGGAGTTGGCTTCAACTCCACCACGTCTCGCCGACATCACCGGCGCCACCGGCTGCGCCTGATCCGCGCGATCCTTGCCGGCGAGCGCGATCCTGAGGCGCTGGCGTGCTTGCGCCATTTACAGTTGCCACGCTAGTGCGGAGACGATCGTGAAGGCGCTCACCGGAAGCTATCGCGCCGAGCGTCTGTTTGCGCTCGAGCAGGCACTTGCGCTTTAGGACGCCTACCGCGAGAAAGCATCTGTCTGCGACGCCCCGGATCGAAGCCGTGTTGAAGGCGCGTCGGAATCGAACCGATCAGGCGAACGCCCTAGCTTACGAACGTCCGCGTGGCGCTGTTCGCGTTGTTCGGGAAGAGCATCACCACGATCGACGGCGTCGGTCCTTACCTCTCGCTGAAGCTGATCGCTGAATGCGGCGACGACATGTCCCTTGGCCAAGTGCAAAGCATTTTACCTCCTGGCTGGGACTGGCGCCGAAGAACAGGGTCTTCGGCGGCAGAATGCTCTCGTCCCGAAGGCGCGGATCCGGCGGTAGGGCGGCGGCACTTCTGCGCCTTGCTGCCGTGACCGTGGGCCGTACAGACACCGCGCTCGGCGCCTTTGGCGGCTCTCAGCGCGCATCGGCAAGGCCAAGGCCGTGACCGCCACGGCCCGCAAGATCGCAGTTCTGTTCTACAACGCTATGCGATGGAATGGACTATGTCTATCCCGGGCCTCGTCTTACTAGATGCGTTACCGGACGCGAGTGGTCAATAATTTGCATCGGCATGCCAAGGCATTCGGCTTTGTTCCCCAGCCGTTGGAGCCCAAAGTAGGTGCTGCCTATTCTTAGGAATCGTTCTCCAGCGTCAGCTCGCCGATCTTCGCGTGCAGTGACTTTACGTCGACCGCGGCCGCTACCGTCGCGGAGGCCCCGCGCCGAACACGTCAGAAGCCCCCTCAAGCTGAGCTTTCCGGGCCGTCACCTGAGGGGGTAGACGTCGAAGTGCTCGGCCAATTGGCCTGTCGTCCGGTCGGTTGACGGCGGCAAGCGCCACCTTCGCCTTGAAAGCCGGGCTGTGATTCCTGCGCGGTTCGTCTGTTCTTGGTCTCTCCTGTTCGCGGCGATCATCGCCGCTTTCAGGCAGAAACTCCAATTATCGACCTGTTCAAATTGCGGACCCGGCTTCTCAGAAGAGTGGCGCCAGGTGCTTGGGGTGCGCCTCGAGTGCAGCGCGCGTTCTTCCGCCGCCGTTTGCCAAGTGGCGGCTTCGCCCTGACGACCTGGCACATACCGAGTTTCTCGACGCCGTGCTGTCGAGCGGTGCAGAAGGTGCAAGCCTCCGTCCCTGAAAAGGTAGATACGAATCCGCACCTTACCCGCAAAACTGGCCTTTCAGGCCACCGTCTGAGACGACGGCGGCGTAGCGACCTGACTCGGAACGCCTGCGGCTTGCATGGGCTCGGTAAGGCGTGCCTTCAGGTCGTCCAAATGGTCCTCGGCATAGGATTGCACTTTCGAGATCGCCGTATCGAGGCCGAACTGCGCGGTCTGTTCGAGCATCTCCTTTGCGAGGCCCTCGCGCAGCGCGAATTTGACCTCGGGCCCAGCGACAAAGCTAATGGCCTGCCCCGCAAGATTAAGGCCAGCCTCTTTCAGGGCCTGTTTCATATCACCCCCGCTAATGCCCGTATGCAGAAGGCTCAATGCTTGCGACTCGAGCTCGAGCACCATCGATACGCCATCGGCCAACTCGCCCAGTCCCGGAATGACGCCGAGCAGGCCTACTGCCGTGGCCTCCCAGTCGAGCACCTTCGAGCCCACCTTGGCTACGTCATCGACCGCATGCATGAGGACCCCGCCATTCTTCTTCGGAGACGCGACATCGGGTTGGTCGGATACCCCCATCACCATATCTGTGACTGCATTTTGTTCAGCGGCGGTCTTGGGGACATGGGTCTTGATCTGCTGAACGGTATGGTTCGCAGGTGACATGTTGCTATAGAAGTGCCTGAAGTCGTTGTTGCTGATATTACCAGAGTCGACCGTATGCCCGCCGCCTAAGTCGAAGAACTCCTGATGGGTTTTGTAGCCCGTAATCGAATTGTTTAGCAAACGGAACAAGAGCGGGTCCGAGAGCAGTTGCGATGCCGCTTCTCGTATCTTCGGGTCGAGAGTCTTGTCATCCACCATACTCGCCAACTTGTGTCGTGTCAGGTCGCCGTCCCCGAAGAAGGCATTCTGATTCTTGTTGATCGTGTCGAGCGTGTTCAGCTCGCTTTGCGTGGAATTCATCGACGACGAGGCGACTTGCAAGAAGTCTTCCTTGTGGATTTTATCAGTCGCACCACCGCACAACTGCTTCCAGGCGTCCGGGTGATCGAGGAAGTGTTGAGCCGCCGCGATCAGCTGAGGCGGACACTTACCGATGTCGGCGTTGCCGTCGACGATCCGCTTGAAATCGTCAAGGCTCAAACTCTTGGGCAGGTAGTCAGAATACTTGTAAAACTCGCGCAATGCATCATTCAAGGTCATGACCGACGCTTGTCCATTCGAGGTGCCGTCGGATGGAATATAGTTCTGCTCGTAGCTATGCGCTTGCTGCTCCTGGAATGTAGCAACCTGCGAATGGCTGGCGGAAAACTCTGACAGATCCTTGGCCTTGATCTTGCCGCCGCAGCGGCCGTCCCCCTGGGAGCCAATCGCATAGAAGAGCTCTGGATCGCGTCGCAGTCCGTCGATCGCCTCCTTCAGATCCGGGGGCGTCGAGGGATCGCTGGCCTTGGCTGCCAGCGAGTCCCAGCTGAGTGGGCATTGGTCTTTGTGCCGGTTCAACACTGCCACGATCTGCAACTCGGCATTGGTCAGCGTGCCGCCGTCCCACGTGATCCTAGAGCTTGGCACCGGAGTGCTCGGAACGTCAGGCGATGGAGCAGCTGTCGCCGATGCGTCTGCACTAGGGGAGTCGACCGACGAGGAATCGACCGAGGAAGAATCGACCGAGGAAGAAAGAAACGGATCCTTCATCACCGCCTCGATCGCCGCCTTCGCGTGCGCTGACAACTGGTCCAGCGAATCCTGCGGGATCTGTAGCTCTGATTGCAGCACATCCGGCGGCGTGGAGGGAACGTCGGATTTCTCTTCCCGCGAGCAGATGGACACGATTGCCTCGAACATCGAAGGTTCGCCTTGCCGAATCTGGCCGGGGGTCTGCGCGGATGATCCCAAGGCCGACGAAGCCCCCGGAACAAGCCCGAACTGAGCTGGATCTGCACTGGCGGGCAGCGAAACGCTGTTGAGCTGCATTAGGTTCATTCCATTCCATTGCGGTAAATACTTGGCGTCGGCGTCGTAAGATCGAGCTTTCATGTTAAGGGGGCGAGCTTTCGAGAAGCTGACGACTTTTAGACGGAGCAGGACGAGCCAATGTCGGTCGTCTTAACATCCCGGAGAGGCGTCATCGTGCTCATGAAACTCATCTCCGGCTCAGAGCATGTGCAGGCACAAAGCTGCTCTGACGCTTTCGCAAAGCAGGCGCCTGCGGTCGTCAGTCCCGAATGACGATCGCTGTGGAGCCACGAAACAACATCACCACCGATTCCCGCGGTAGCATTTCCAACTGCGCGCGGTTTTGCCTCTGACTTGCCATCACACCATTGCTGATCGAGCAATGTGATGAGGTGCGTCGGGCAGGCGCCGCGATCTGGCGCTCGTCGGCATAATGTAGAGATTGAAAGTGGGGCCGAGAAATTCGCGCGGTGGCAGTCGCGGCATGTACCTGCGAATGCGCGCTCTCAGCTGGGTTGACGTTGACGATAGTGAGGTTGTTCTCATTCTCGTCAGCTTCTCGACAGCTAGTCCCAGTAGCGTAAGCAATGTGAATCGCTCGGTGGTGATGCCACCGTTTTGGCGGAATTGAAGTGAGAGGCACCAGATGGCCGGGGCAATCGAAGGCGTGATCCATACCAATTCTGACAGTGGCAGCTCGCAGTCGGTAACTGATCGTCAGAAGTTCGAATCGGCTTTCGGTTCGGTTCTTGCCAGCGTCGCGATGCAGGCGATGGAGCGAAACATGTCAAATCTTCGCGAAGCTATAGCTGAAACAGAAGAGGATACCTGACGCCGGTTCTTCGACGTCAGTGGAGTGTTGCCATTGATGGCGGCAAAAAAACGGAAGGTGAAGCGATATGACCAAAACAAGTTCTACTAGCTCTTCTACTGGTGGTACCCACGACACCCATGACAGCAAGGCAAATAGCAAGACTGATAGCAAGACTGATAGCAAGTCCGCGAGTTCCGGTAGCTCGGCGGCCGATAACGTTGGTGGGACGGGTACTTTCGAGAAACTGATCGACGAATTGAAGGCGGTTAACCAGCAGGCCATGGTGCAGGACATACGGTTGCGTGCACTGACGACCGAGCTCTCGAGTGAGAGGAAGGCGGCCAGCGAGCGCGTCAACGGATAACGGTCAAAGGCGGGGCGAATCGTCGCTCCGCCTTTCCCGTCATCGGGTGATGTGAGTGGTGCGGCCTAGGAATGAGTCGTGCGACCAATCGCCCTGCCGTGCTCGTCATGGTTCGGAGAATTGTCCGTGAATGAGGCCGCCTCCTTACATTTCGAGGTACTGTCGGGACCTTATGTCGGGCTAAGCGGGAAGGCGGCTGCCGGAACGAGCCTTATCGGTAGCGGCCTCGACGCGGATATGGTTTTCGTCGAACAAGGGCTTGAGCCGCATCACCTACGTATCACCCTCGTTGGCAATTCAATCGAGCTTGAGGCTCTTGCAGCCGTAAGCACCCCAGAGGGCGAAGGGGATATTGCCGCAGGTGAACGTGTTGTTCTTTTTCTTCCCGCCGTCATTCGTGCGGGCGCCATGTCTATTCGCTGGTCGATGCAGAATGCAGTTGAGGCTCGGTCGATCAGCCTCTCGCGCGTTTGGATCTCAGCTCTCGCCCTCGTGCTCCTCAGCTTTCTTGGTGTAGGCGGTCTCTCGACCATTTTCTTCAAAGCCACCGGAAGTGCACCGACCGGCATTGCGCCGCCTGCCGCAGAGCTTGTACCCAAGCTGGGCACGAACCGGCCTGACGATCGGCGAGCTCAGGCTGCAGCCGAAGTGCTGAAACAGGAAATTGATAAGGCGGGCCTGCTCGATATCAGGGTTGGTTCGGGGCCGGGTTTTGTTAGCGCTGAGGGAAAAGTCACGCCTGCAACCGTTGCGAAATGGCAGGAGCTCCAGCAATGGTTCGATGGTCGTACATACGGTGCGGTCACACTGGTGAACGGAGTGATCGTCAAGGAGGAAAAGCAGCCATCCTCAATCGCGATCGAAGCTGTTTCGCGCGGATCCCAGCCCTATCTGCTTGTCGGTGGGCAGAAGTATTTCGTCGGCGCTCTCTTGGCCGAGGGATGGGCGGTCACTCGAATCGAGGATGGGCGTGTGCTGCTAAGCCGCAATGGCCGCGTTGTTGCCGTTCCGTATTAGGCTTTCCTGGCCCGAAGGAAGGATAAGGAGATCGTCATGTCAAAGGTTTCCCGCTACGATGTCGGGCCTGGCGCTGCTTCGCAGACACTCAGCGAGGACCATCATGAACCAGTGATAGGGCCGACCATCCAACCCAATAAAGGTGAGGCGGACGGTGCTCGTGCAAATGGCGAGAAGGAGCGTGCGTCGATCTGGGGCGAGCTGAACACGCCTTCTATGTCGCTGGATGTAGCGATCGAAGCCGCATCGGAGGCCAAAGATATTGATGCAGTCTGGCGTGTCAGTCTCAACGAGATGCGCACTCGCATTTATGAGATCGAGCAGCCCGCTGGGGTGGCATCGCTCTACGGCCGCGATATCGCGCACGATCTACTCTCCTTCGTCACTCCAAGCCTACGTCATCCGGACATGCTGCGGGCAGAGCGGTATAGCATTGTTCTGGAACGTCTCGTCCATAAACTGGCGGCCGCGCCTGCGGATTCGATGGCGGGGGACGGTATCGTCGTCCTACGGCAGGGACTGCACTGGCTAGCGCTGCTCCGCCAGAATCGGAATAGCTTAATCGAAGCCTAACAATGTTCAACTCCGATGGAGCGCAACGGACGACCAACGTTTCCGAATCCGATAACGTCTCACTGAGTTCCGGACAGGAGCGCGATTTGCTCTGTACACTTTCCTATCTTCACCTTGCATGTGGGCAGAGCGCAGAATGCGTGGCTCTCTTGCGACTCATCGTCGGCAACGACTCGCGAGATGTCGATCTATTACGGATTCTCGCCTATGCCCTCATCTTGGAAGGCCTCGGAGGTGAGGCGTTGCAGGTCCTAGATAGACTGAACGCACTTGATGACGAACCCTCGGCGCGTATCTCTTTGATGCTGTTGCGTAGCCACGCCCTGCGGCGGGCCGGCCTCATAGACGAGGCGCTCGCCGCTTTCCAACGCTATGTCTCGTTGCGTGAGAGCACTGGCCTGATCAATCAACGATCGGAAGGTCCCCATGACCAGCGTCCTGCGTAAGATCATTGCGCGCGCGTCGGCCAGCTCCGATTTGATGGTCGCGTTGATGCTGCTTCTGACGGTCGGCATGATGATCATGCCGATCCCGATAGTGGCGATTGATACGCTCGTCGGCTTCAATCTGGGCTTCGCCATATTGCTGCTGATGGTCGCTCTCTATATTAGCACTCCACTTGAGTTCTCGTCCTTGCCAGGCGTCATTCTGATTTCCACGGTATTCCGTCTGGCGCTCACCGTCTCAACGACGCGGCTGATCTTGGCTGAGGGGGATGCGGGCAGCATCATTCGCACGTTCGGTGATTTCGTCATATCGGGAAATATCGTCGTCGGCATTGTCATATTTTTAGTCGTGACCATGGTGCAGTTCATCGTCGTGGCCAAGGGGGCTGAACGCGTGGCCGAGGTGGCGGCGCGGTTCACGCTCGATGCTCTGCCAGGCAAGCAGATGGGAATCGATGCGGAATTGCGCAATGGCCATATCGATCAGAATGAAGCCCGCAGCCGGCGCGCTACATTGGAGAAAGAAAGTCAGCTTTACGGGGCTATGGATGGCGCCATGAAATTCGTGAAGGGCGACGCCATCGCAGGATTGGTGGTTATCTGCGTCAACATGCTGGGCGGGATCACCATCGGCCTGCTCTCCAAGGGAATGTCTTTCCAGGCGGCGCTGCATCAATACACCCTGCTGACCATAGGTGATGCGTTAATCTCACAAATTCCCTCGCTGCTGCTCTCGATTACAGCTGCGACAATCATCACTCGAGTAAATGGGGCTGTAAGGCTCAATCTTGGGACCGACATCGTTAACCAGCTCACAGCAAACTCGCACGCATTGCGGCTGTCTGCCGGCGTCCTCGTTGTAATGGGGGCTATTCCGGGTTTTCCGCTCCCTGTCTTTCTCGTCTTGGCTGCAGTCTTTGCGGCAGCGAGCTTTGCCGACGGTGGGACCCAAAGCGGCAAGAAAAGCGCTGATATCTCTCGCCCGGCTCCCACACAGTCTAACAAGGAAACCGTGCCTGCGGAGGCGCTTCCCATCGCATTGTTCCTTGCGTCAAGTCTGACACGGGCGATCGACAAAGAAGAATTGCAACAGCACATTGCACGCGTTTCGGGACTGATCTCGTCTGATCTCGGCATCACAATTCCGCGCATCCCCATCGAGGTCGACGAGCGCTTGCCAGACTTGCAGTACAGGGTGGATGTCGAGGGCGTGCCCGTCGAGCAGGAGTTAATTGATCCAACGCAGCTCGCACTCCGCGACGATCCGGCCAACATTGAATTGAGTGGCATCCCGTTTCGGCATGACCGGGAGACGGATCAAATCTGGATTGAACAGAGCAATGCACCGGCTCTCAAAGCAGCCGGCATCGGGCACCACCGTCCCATTGAAATCCTGGCCTTGCGCGTCCATTCGGCGTTGACCCGCTATGCACAGTGCTTGGTGGGTATCCAGGAGACGCGCCAGTTGCTGGCTCGCATGGAGACGGAATATTCCGATCTGGTCAAGGAGGTGTTGCGTACGACGCCGATCCCTAAAGTAGCCGACGTCTTGCGGCGCCTCCTGGAGGAGGGTATTCCGATCCGGAACACACGGCTGGTCTTGGAAGCATTAGCCGAATGGAGCGGACGTGAACAAAACGTCGTCTTGCTCACGGAACATGTTCGCTCCGGTCTGAGACGGCAAATCTGCCACCGGTATGCCAACGCACACCGCGTCGTTCCGGTCTTTATCATCGAACGTCAAACCGAGGATATCGTGCGCAGCGCGGTTCGAGAGACTGCCAAAGGACCCTACCTGGTTTTGAGCGACGGGCAAAGCGAGGCGCTGCTCTCAAAAATGCGTCAGATCCATTCGAACGTAGTTCGGGGGCAGATCCGGCCCGTTATCCTTGCTTCGATGGATATACGACGCTTTGTCCGCGGCTTTCTCACCCGTAATGGGATCGATCTTGCTGTTCTATCCTATCAGGACCTTGCCTCGGACTTCACAATCCAGCCTGTTGGATCCATTACACTCGCAGCTGCAAAGGACGACCACGCGCCGTCCGAGGAACTCAGCAACACGTTCCTTGCAGCCGATTCACAGGCGCAGCAGTCAATCCAAGAAGGACCGCATGAATTCACCTCGTAAGGCAGTGCGGTGGCGCTTGGGTTCATTTTGTTTGCTTTCGTGCTCGGCTCTCTTCGCTACTCTGGGGCTCTGCAGTTGCGCTAGCTGGGATAGACCAGCTCTTCAAATGCAAGAGCCGCCGGCGCCAAAGTTGCTCGGCGCCAAAGATATCGATCCAGCTATGCGCGAACGCATTGAGTGCGCGATCGGCCGGACTCCTGACCAGGAGCTTTGCGCGACGCGTTGAAGCAAAAATGCTCGGAAGATCAATGCAGCGGATCGGTGTTGCGTGTCGATGCGAAAGTGCCTCGCATTGAGTGCTCGCCAACGTCTGCCTGGACCTGCGATTTATATGCGCTCAAGACTAAATGCGTTAACTCGACAACGTGGGACGCTTGATGAGCCACAACTGCAATACAAGCAATGGCGACAGCGCAGCGTATTCCGATTGCGCGGACCAAATCACGTTGTCCGCAACGATCGGTGCACGATATCGCGCAATGCAAGCACCCGCCCGCTGCGCTGGCGTGCCGCCCTACAGAAGTGACCCGGCATAGCTAATAGTAGCGGACGTATTGGTTCTGTTGTCTCGATTACCAACTAGGTGAGCAGGGCCTTTTTGGGAACCCCCCGTGGGTGCTAAGTGCGGCAGGGAACTGCTGGGGCATAAGAGAAATGTGATACAGTTTGATTTGCGACGCGCCTCTCTTGCGCTAGCCCCGTTGCGTGCGGCAAGCGTGGTGCTTGGAAAAGGGGTGTCGAAACCCGCTCGTAAGATCCCTGTGTTCGTCTCCTGGCTTGCTCGTGGGCAGGAAGTCTCACGTCACGCTTTATCCGGCATAGCACTCAGCGTGAACTCCAATTGATCGGCTGATTGGGGTTTTCCTGCATACGCCATGGCCGATACCAGGTGTGATGCAGGGATTTGCCGCATCGTTATGCCGCCGAGCGACTCGGCACCCGCTGGGCTCGTCAGGAGGTACAAAGGAAATTCCGAACACCTATGCGATGAGCCAGTCAACCAGTCCTCGTCTCACCCCGGATGGAATAGCCTGATTGCCTGGCGGCAGATTACGTAAACGATGGCGGCAGTCGGTCGATGTTGCGAAAGGTGATGAAGCACCTGCGCCGGTGCCGGGCGCGCCCGCCGCGGCAATCGTTCGAAAAAAGATCGAGCGCCGCCGTGCGGTTAGATCGTGCCGGCCGAGCACTACATTTTCACAGATGGTCCCTCCGCGCCTCCGCGCGGGCGTCTGGAGCCGACCATGACGCGCCGACGCCTGAGTGAAAACAGGATTGACAGCTCCTTGCAACGCGATGGCCGCTTCACAGCTCAAGCGCATGGTCCGCGAGCACCTGACGCGTCAGCGCGCCCTTGATCTCGCGGACGATCTCATCGCGGATCTGCGCTCCGAACTGCCGCTCGGCATCGCTGTTCCCGATTAGCTCATGACCGGCGAGCCGTTGCTGGAGTCGGCTGTCGAACTCCTCCCCCATCGCCTCGAGCAGCCGATGCTGCATCTGTGCATGGGGTTCGGGTGCGATCCGGCTCAGCACCGTCTCCCAGGGTTGCCACCGAGTTGCCAGATAGTCGGCCAACCCCGTCTCCTCCTCGTCGCGCACCCGCATCTCAGCCGTGCTGAGGTCGTACTCAGTGACCCAGGACACGCCGAAGAAGCGCATGTCCGGGGCGATGTGCCGTAACTCAAGCCGCTCGCGCAGCTTGACCTGATAGGCCAGATAGACTTCGATCTCATCGACAAAGCGGAGCGAGTTGACCTTCTCCCTGGCGATCTGCTCGAGCGCGTCCAGGCGGAACAGGACGCGGCCCTGCTGAACGAGATCGTCAAGCCGATTGTCATAGGCGCCATCCTCGACTTCAGCGTTCAAGCGTGCGGTCTGCATGCCGTTCCAGGTTAAAGTGATGCGATCCTCGCAGCTCTCGCTCGCTTCGAAAGCCAGCTGAAAGTACTGCTGGCGCAATTGCGGCCTGGTCGCCGCCTGCCGCAGATCCTCAATCACGGCCTGCCGGAACTGGGGATTGCCAGAATTTACGGTGTCCCGCAGCCTGTCGAGGAAGCGCGCGTATTCCGGCGCACCCGCCTCGTCAGCGAAGTTCTGCCAGGCGGCCAGAACCTCCGGCTCCCCCTCGACCCAGTCGGCCACAGCTTGCGCCAGCGGCCGCTCATGATTCACCGCCGGTTCCCGGCCCATTGAGAAGAAGACCCGAGGGCCGGTATAGCCTCGCGCATTCAGGGCCGTCGCCAGATTCGTCTGCACCCGCTCGGGCAGCGGATTATCCTCCAGATAAACCATACACCCAGAATCTAGCTGCGTTAGCAGGGTCTCCGGCAGGCTGGCTAACCGGTTGTCTCGCACCTCGAGCACCTGAAGCTCGGCCGGGAGGGTCTCGGGCAAGCTGGTCAGCCTGTTGCCGCCGGCATGAAGCCTCTGGAGCTCAGGCGGGAGCGTCTCGGGCAGGCTAGTCAGTCGGTTGTCACGGACGAAGAGCAACTGGAGCTCGGCGGGGAGGCTGTCGGGCAGGCGGGTCAGCCAGTTGCCGTCGGCTTCGAGCTCTTGGAGTTCGGGCGGTAGAGTGTCGGGCAGGCTGGTCAGCCTGTTGCCGCCGACCTCAAGTAACTGAAGTCCGGTCGGAAGGGTCTCCGGCAGGCTGGTCAGCCGGTTACTGCGAACATCGAGCTGCTGGAGCTCGGCCGGCAGGGTTTCAGGCAGGCTGGCCAACCGGTTGCTGGCGACGGCGAGTGTCTGAAGGCCATCCGGAAGTGTTACGGGCAGGCTGGTTAGCTCATTGCTGCCGATGGCGAGTAACTGAAGTGCCGCCGGCAAGGTCTCAGGCAGGCTTGTCATGCGATTGCCGCGGGCGTCGAGCGTCCGGAGTTCGGCCGGTAGGTTGTCGGGTAGGTGCATCAACTCGTTTTCGCTGACGTCGAGCGTCCGGAGATCGGGCGGAAAGGCGGGGGGCAAGGTCGTTAGGCACAGGTATGGTAGCTCCAGCCGTGCATAGACGTCGCCGGCCTCTCCCCAGGCTTTGATTCGTCTTACCGCCTCTTGCCGGTCCTCGTCTTCTGTCTGCTCCTCCTCGCCAGCCCAACTGTTCAGGATTTCATCAAGCTGCGATTGCTGGAGGACGGGGCCTTCAACGTTCGTCGGACCGCCAGCGGCGGGGGAGACCCGCCCGTCGCGCAATGCTTGGACCCACTGCGCCTCTGCCGGGGCTAACCAGTGCCCTTCTTCTGAAGTATTGCCATCGCCGAGCCATGGCCGCGGGTCGAGGAAGGATCCCCCGTGATGTTGCTCCCAAGGAACAGTGGAGGTCGTTGGCCAATCATCATCGGCGTTCGCCCACGAATACTCCTGCTGGTCGACACTATGCGTCGGCAAGTGGACCGCTGAATCCAGGCCGTGCCAAACGTCCGTCGGACTGAAACTGCCGGCTGGCAACTGGCCACCGCGACTTGCGGCCGCAAAAAGCACATGCTGATTGCTCCCCTGTTCAGATTCGGTGGGCGGATTCCACGTCGACCGCGAGATGCCTTCCCCGTGGTCCAACCAGTCCGCATCCCTGTTCGACACATTATAAGGGTCGCCGCGACGATTTGCATTGCGGGGCGGGCGCTCGCGCAGGTGCAACTCGTTTAGGTGCTGCTGAAACCCCGCTTGGTCAACTGGGAGCTGTTGCAGCTCGTCGTAGTCCGTCCGGGCGAAATCCGGAGGCTCGAATTGGCCGAGATTGTGGAACGGATCCATCGGATTCTCCTTTGGCAGATCCAACAGCTAACGCCGGGCCCAGATCGACACCTTCTGCCTAGGAGACTTAGCTTTCGAGAAGCTGACGGTGCGCAGCTACGCGAACCTCCTCCGAATGAGTGGACACCTGTAGTAGGCTCAGAGAGCCAGGACGCGTCGAATGGAAGTACGTCAACGTCGATTGTTTACCGAGGAGTACAAGCGACAGGCGGCTAAGCTTCTGGTGTCGAGTGGCCGATCGATCAGAACCGTTGGCAAGGAACTCGGTCTGCGCGGTTCGGTGTTGCGGCGCTGCGTTGAGAAGCTCCGGCAGGAGCCGGCATCGGCGACGCGGCGCCACAGCACGCAGACGGCGCCGATGTCGGCGGACCAGGCTCCCGAGATCGCCCGTTTGCCGAGGAGAACGAGCGGATGCCCATCGAGCGGACATTCTAAAAGTCGATCGCGATCTTTGCCGGAACGCGGACACGAGCTTCCGCTTCATCGAGGACCATCGCGATACCTGCCCGGCGGCTGATGTGCGCCGCGGTCGAGGTCTCGCGGGCCGGCTATGACGCCTGGCGCGAGCGTCCGGACAGAGCACGCACGACCACCAATGCTGCGCTCTTTACTGACATTCGAGTTCATCAGGACAGCGGCGCGCGGGGACGGCAACCCACGGGTCCATGCCGCGCTGCGGGCACAGGGACTTGGCGCCAGCCGTGGCCGGATCGAATGCCTAATGCATCGGCACGGCATCGGCGCCATCATGGCCCGGCCGCACCGCGTTGCCGACAGCCGTCATGGCCTGCCGATCGCGCCAAACCTCATCGATCGTAACTTTAGGGCCGCAGCAGCGAACCGGATCTGGCTCGCCGACATCACTTACGTTCGATTGCAGATGGCTGCTGTACCTGGCGGAGATCATGGACATCTGTCAACGGCAGCGAACTTTCCGTGAGAATGTCCAGATTTCCCTGGGTGACGGCGATTGTGGTTCCGGGATCAGCCGCTATCGGAATCGTCGTTGGTCCTTCCAGGCGGGCGGCCGCGGCGCTTGGGCTGCGGCGGGTTGGCGAGCGGACGTTTTCCGGGCCGAGAGCGGCGTGCTGGCGGAGCCGATAGCTCGATCCCTCGATTTTGATAACAATTGTGTGGTGAAGCAGTCGATCAAGCAATTGCTGTGGCCGGTTCGAAGTGAGGATCACCGCGCCCTTGTCATAGCGGGCGTTCACCAACTGGAAGACAGATTGCCGCCGCCAGGTACGACCTGGAGGTAACCGATCTCGTCGACGACAAGGAGGGAGGCGCGGGCGAGGAACCGCAGGTGCTCGCGCAAAGTGGTGATGACGATGTCCGCGAGCGTGGCGAACGCGACGCTCTTTCCCGCCTTCACGGCCTCGACCGCGAGTGCCGTCGCGAGATGGCTCTTGCCGGTGTCGCAAGCAGATGAATTCAATTCGGCAAGCTCCAGAATGCGATTGCGATCGAGCGAGGGCTGGAACGCGAAGTCGAAGCCAGCGAGGGTTTTGACGGTGGTCAGGCGAGACATTCTCAGCGCGGTGCTGACACGGCGACTGTCGCGCACCGTCAGCTCCTCGATAAGCGTGATCGAGCGCCTCAATCCAGGTGACCTCACCGTCTTTCAATTCGCCGCAGGTGGTGTCCAGCATTCTGAGCGCACGTGGCATCTTGAGTGCGACTAGGCCTTTCCTGACGTTGTCGGTCGCTGCCGGCTGCGCGTGCATGGTGATGGCCGGCCTTCCGATTGGGGGAGCCGTTTGCAACACCTTGGTAAAACCCCAGCGACCGGCTTGGCATGTGATCGCCGGCCCGATCGACGAGGGCTTCGGATACGCCAGGTCGCGACCTGGACCGGTTGGCCGCCTGTCGATGCTCGGGCGCGACGCGAGGTCGCCGGCGGCCTTCTCCAGAACGGGAAGGACGGCAACGATTGCGCCTTGATCGAGAATGGGATTACATCAGGCAATTGCTGCACCTCGACAATGCGCCGCGTATGGTCGGGTATGCTGTAATAGTTCCCACTGATCCACACGAGCCCGTCGTGGCTGACACGGGTCTCGATCGGCATTGGACTGGGACTCCCGATCGGCATCCAAAAGGGGCTCTGACTCATATGTGGAACGGCCCGGGCTGCAAGATCTTTCTCTGGTTGAACAAGGGACGACGGTGCGGTCATATGTTCGACCTGTAAACGCGGCGCCTGGCCGCTGGCCACGATGATATCCGCGGAAGCAATCGCCCAATCAATTTCTCGCGCTCGAAGCGCAGTGAGTCAGGCGGTCTGATTGCTACCGGGAATGTCGTCATTCGCGGTCCATCCAGATTTGCACCTTGCCTCCTTGGCAGCTTTCTTCTTCCGCCGGAGAGTTCTTAAGATTAGGTTTTCAGCATTGCAGGCGGCGCATGATAGATGCCGCCTCTGACAGCAAGGCCCAGATGGTGCGCGCAAGTTATTGGCGAACGCCACCGCTATGAGCTTGACGGCCGTCTTTGCAGCATGATCCGAATCCAGAGCGGGACTTTCAAGCCTCGCTTGCCAAGCTTGATGATTGAGGTCGCACCAAGGATCAAGAGCGTCCGTAGTTGCCGATTTCCACGCTTTGATACCGCCCCGAACCTTTCTTTCCCGCCGCTCGACTGTGCCCTCGGTGTTAACCCCGTCCAAGCCGCAAAATGTGGTGCAGTCGCAAAACCGCGAGCATTCAAGACTGATGTCCGAACGCCAGCGCCGCTACCAGTGCCTTCTCCGAGCGCTGATAGCGTTGAAGCTCGGTCGAGAACCGCCCCTGACGGTCCTGCGGCACCTTCACCCCGGGTGATCAGCGAGCGGGTATAGTAGCCGGAGCGATAGCCCAGCCGCGCCTCGCCGCGCCCAGCGCCTCCGCCATCGCGGCTTCGATAGCTTCCTGCACCGCACCCTGGATCAGGGGTTTCAGGATCCCTGTCCGACGCAATAAGCTGTTTGACGGCAGAGCCATCCGTCCTAATCTTGGTCACGGTCGTGATGGTCCTTGCTCCGCTATGGGCGGTGATCTTCGCAAATACCGGATTTACTGTGACCGCTTCAGCCGCTCAGGTTTTGCAGAACCTCCCGCACACTACCACCGGACATCCGGATACTGGTGGACAAGGTGCGCAGCGGCAATTCTCGTGTTCTGGAGCCGATTTACGGCACGCACGTCTCGCCGTGCTTGTGCGGCGTCTGACCGGACGATCGGTCCAGGCTCCTTGCACAACCCGCGTAACGGCTGATTGAGCTGTATCATCTTGGGCCCGGCCCTTGCGCAGGCAAGGCACCCTCCTGGCGCGGCATGTCTGAAGAGTACGGGCCTTCAGTTCGCCCATCCCGAACGATCGTCGCGGAGGCGCCGCGATATAACATCAGCACAGATTCCCGGGACGGCATCTCGACGGAGCGAGGTCGCGCCTGCGTCTCCGCCACAAGACCATTGAGCGTCTGATCCACGAGTGCGATGAAGCGTGGTGGACCGGACGCAAGGACTAGGCCATTTCCCGGAGCCGATCTCATGATGTAGCGTTCGTCGGAAATGGCGAGCGCATCGAGGGTTGCCTTGAGCGCGTCGCAGCTGATTGAAGTTAGGACAAGCAGACGAGTTTGCGCTTCCTTTGCGGTAGAGACGTAAAGCACGAGCCCATCGTAATACCATTGAAGATTGTAGAGTTGAGTCAGATGGTCAAGGAACTCGCGCGGTGGCAGGTCCGGCATGTGCCCGCGAATCCGACCCTTCACCTCGGCGCTGATGGTGACTTTAATATTGAGGTTGTTGCCGAATTCCTGCAGCGCGGCAGAAAGCTCCTGATCCAGAACCGTATACCGATAAGGGGTCAAGGGCAGCGACAGGGGAGCGCCGCGCGCGATCTGTGTTCCGCCGGAAACGAAAACGGCGACACACAGAACTCCGTTCAAAACGTGCGGGATTATGGATCGGATGAGCATTCATGGTTCTCGTTGACTTAAACTAACAGGAGTACGTTCGGTACGTGAACGCGAAACGTGATCTTTAGATGGCGATGTGCGGGCGAACTCGTCAGCTTGTCGTCAGCTGGCCTGTCTAGGACATTGAGCCGCTAATCGGCTTGAACGGCTGGTCGTATCACATCTCGATGAGAGCGAGTCTTTCCATGATGATGTCAGGCGCTGCGCCGATCTCTCACAATCTAGAAGGCCTGTCCAAGGCCTGTTCGGCAACAGCGGTCGACGAGCAGGTCCAGTTTCAGCAGAGCCTCTTGCAAGCGACTTCGGTTCCAGACCTTGCGCCTCCAGTAACGGGAGCGGCGCCCGTTCCGCCGATATCCGAGGTATCGCGTGCAACAACACAGGCGAGCCCGCTGGGCGATCGCATCCTCCAGAACCTTTCTGCGATGTATCCGGTCAATGCAGTTCCAAAAGGTGCGGAGACCGGGTCGACGTCGGAGCCCCTATTGCTGCAGCCGGGCAAAGCGGGAGCGGGTGTGCCGGGCGCCCCCAGTGGCGCAGGTGACTTCGAGGCGATGTTGGCGAATCTGAAGGATGTTTCTGACAGCGTCATCCAGGTAACACTCATTTCAAATGGCATCGGTAGCCTCGGTTCATCTCTGAATAAGCTGATATCGGCGGGCTGAGTGGGGCGAATGATTGGTTTAATCGATCGCGAAAGCGGTCAGGCGCGCCCATTCCGCAAGCGGCTTCAACTTCTGGCTCTGCTGCCGTTCCTGCTTGCCCTGGTTGGTTGCAAAGCCGATCTCTACACGAAAGTTCAGGAGCGTGAGGCCAATGAAATGCTTGCGGTCCTCCTCAAGAACGGGGTCGATGCGCTCCGCGTTGCTGCTAAGGACGGGACTATCACGATCCAGGTCGAGCAGACTCAGATTGCTTCCGCAATCGACCTGCTGAATGGCGAAGGGTTGCCGCGCCACGCTTTCAAGAGTCTAGGCGAAGTGTTCAGCGCGGCGGGTCTGATTGCTTCGCCGATCGAGGAGCGCGCCCGTTACGTCTATGCGCTGAGCGAGGAATTATCTCGCACGATCAGTGATATCGATGGTGTCCTCTCGGCGCGCGTCCACGTTGTTCTGCCAAAGAACGACCTGTTGCGACGTGACACCACGCCATCTTCGGCGTCGGTTTTCATCCGGCATGACTCGAGGGCAAATCTCTCAATCTTGCTGCCGCAGATTAAAATGCTCGTCGCCAACAGCATCGAGGGCTTATCCTATGACAAGGTGGCTGTTGTTTTCGTCTCAGTCGAGCGGCCCGCACTAGAGCCGCGACCGGCGGCTGCGGCTGGTTTCGCCCAAGCATCTGGAGTCATTTCGACGCCATTGGTTGCGGTTGGCATGGGTCTCGGCGGGTCTGTATTCGGCGTGCTGTCCTGCGTCTTGCTGAGCGCTCGTGGGCGCCAGCGCAGGCAATCATCTCAGAAAGTTAGCGCTGTTGGTGGGCGCTCGGCTGTCTCTGCTATGGAGATGATTCGCAAAGCGATTAAGCCTAATGCGGCGTAGTGTGGTATCCGACATGACGAGACCGAATCCGTCTGCCGAGCGGCATGATCCGCTGAAACTAGCCTCTGTAGGTATTCGTAAGCTTGCTGCCACGATTCATCCGACCCGCCTTGCCGCGCGGCTTGACGCGAACCTCTCGGCCGCGACTTTGGTGCGACTGCAGAAGAGTCCTAGGCTGCAGGTAAGACTGCAAGCGTTGCTGCTTGAAGATGAAATGGGCTCGAACGGAAGTGACTTCGGGCCAGACCTTCTCCTCGGGCATGATCCGAGCAGGGCTGCCCTGCTCGCCGGCGGCATTTGGCATGCCCGTTCGCTGACAAGGCTGATTTCAAAGCATGATGTCGCCGTTCTGGTCGAGCACGTCGGCACCGAGGTGCAGGCTTTCGGGATTCGACATGCAGCGCATGCGGTTTCGACCAGATTAATTGCTGATCCTCAACAACTCGCGATAGGGATTGAAGACGATGGACATGCCTGCCTCGGCGCTTGGCTCGATGAAGCGTCAACGCTTGATTGCCGCCGCGTGCTTCTACGCCTAGCTGTCGGAACGGCCGCCGACAATCCGGGGACTGAACACCGCGATGCCGCGGGCCAATTGTTTTCACCGGTGTTGGCCCATTTGACGAGGGAGGCCCCAGCGGGATGACAGCCGACGAAACTGCGCCGCCCGTCGCTCCGCACATCCGCCCGCTTGGGCCACTCATAGAGGCGAGGGATCTCGAGATTTGGCAGAGCGCCCTCGAGGCGCGTGCCGTGGCCGAGCGAAATCTGAAGCGCGTTCGCGGCTGGACGCGCAGAGCTTTTCAGAAGGAGCGTGCGCGCGGCCATGCCGAGGGGGTGAGGGCCGGCGCCGAGGAAATGGCACAGCTGGTGGCGCAGGCTGCCTCGGAAGTGGCACGACGAAAGGCCGTTTTGGAGGAGGAACTGTCAGCGCTCGTGATGGACATCGTAACTGATCTACTGGGCGATTTCGATCCCGGCGAGATGTTGGTGAGGACGGTTCGTCACACGATTTCGCACAGATATGGCGGGGCGAAACTGTCCCTTCATGCGTCCCCCATGGATGCTGATGCGCTTACGCGCGAATTTGCTGCCTGTGACGGACGGGAGGACCGGCCGGCGGTCCGAATTATTCCGGACCCGGCGCTGTCAGCGAACGAATGCGTGCTGTGGAGCGAATTTGGCAATATCCATCTCGGACTTGACGCGCAGCTCCGCGCACTGCGTTTGGGCTTTGGTTTAGATCATGAGGCAGACGAATAGTGACGGCGCCGAGACCAGACGATAGCTGTCCTGATGGAGACGGGACTCTGCACGCGGCGCTGGCGCGTCTGCGAACTACGGCAAGCCATGTGGACACGCGTGCCGTACGCGGGCGGATCACGCGGGCGCTCGGCACGTTAATCCATGCAGTTTTGCCGGATGCTCGTATTGGAGAAGTTTGTGTGCTCAAGGATCCGCGCACCGGATGGTCGCTTGAGGCCGAGGTGATCGGTCTGTTGCAGGACGGCGTGTTGCTGACGCCGATCGGTGACCTGCAAGGCATGTCCGGCCGCGCAGAAGTCGTTGCCACTGGCCGAATGCACGAAGTGCCGGTCGGCCCCAATTTGCTTGGCCGGGTGATCGACAGCTTCGGCCGTCCACTCGATGGCAAGGGCCCAGTCAAAGCCATGGAGACGCGCCCGCTGCGCGGCAAAGCGCCAAATCCAATGACGAGGTGCATCATCGCTCGCCCTCTGCCACTTGGTGTTCGCGCCTTGGATGGTCTTCTGACATGCGGCGAGGGCCAGCGCATCGGCATTTATGGAGAGCCTGGTGGCGGCAAGTCGACGTTACTGTCGCAGATCGTAAAAGGCGCGGTCGCTGACGTGACCGTGGTTGCGCTGATAGGCGAGCGTGGACGCGAAGTGCGTGAATTCATCGAGCGGCATCTTGGGGAGACTGCCCTCCGCCGCACGGTCGTCGTCGTTGAGACCTCCGATCGCTCAGCGACGGAGCGGGCGCAATGTGCTTATACGGCAACCGCGCTCGCCGAATATTTTCGCGATCAAGGCCTGCGCGTCGTTCTGATGATGGATTCATTGACGCGATTTAGCCGCGCTATGCGCGAGATCGGGCTTGCTGCCGGTGAGCCACCGACCCGCCGGGGCTTTCCTCCCTCTGTCTTTGCAATGTTGCCAGGTTTGCTGGAGCGCGCTGGTATGAGTGAGCGTGGCTCAATCACGGCCTTCTATACCGTGCTTGTGGAAGGTGACGGCACGGGCGATCCAATCGCCGAGGAAACGCGTGGCATTCTCGATGGTCATATCGTTCTTTCACGCTCTCTCGCGGCGCGGGCGCATTTCCCCGCCATCGATGTACTGTCGAGCCGCAGCCGCGTCATGGATGCCGTCGTATCTGCACCGCATCGCAAGGCAGCATCCCTCTTCCGTGATCTTATCTCCCGTCATGCAGAGGCCGAATTTTTGATCAAGGTTGGTGAATACAAGCAAGGCAGCGATCCGCTGACGGACCGAGCTGTCGCTTCGATCGATGATCTGCGCGAGTTTTTACGCCAAGGTGAAAACGATGCGTCCACTTTTGAGGAAACCGTCACATGGATGTGCCATCTGACCGCATGAGTTGCATACACGTTTCGAGCTTGCGGCAAGTAAAGGATATGCGCGAGCGTAGTGCTCGTAGTGAGTTGTCCAATATGCAAGCCAAGCTTCATATCGCGACCTCGGCCGCGGAGCACGCATGGCAGGAACTTGCAATTGCTGAAAAGCATCATACAGAGGCCCAGGCGGAGGTTTACCAACAGTTGATGTCGGCCGGTACCTTGTCCGTCGTTGAACTCGATCATTGCCAGCTCACCCTTGAGAGGCTCGCGATCGAGATCACCTCGAAACGCCGCACACTTGAGGAGGCGTGTATCGCTCAAAAGCAGGCCGAGACAGCCGCATCCGAGAGGCGTGCGCACTGGGCGAAGCGTTCCGCAGCGACTCATAAATGGCGACAAATCGAGACCGACGTCCGGCGTGCGGCCGATACCCATTCGGAAGTAACAGCCGAGTTAGAGGCCGATGATGAAGTCTTGCTTCGCCATGGGAGGGGTTTGCCCATGCCGGTGGCGGGCGGTTCAATTTGATGACAGCTAGTCCAGTTGGGAAGCAAATGCGCTGCCCTGTACAGCCGCCTCCTGCAACTCGCGCGGACGCATACGCGAAGTACGAGCCAACCCAGCGTTTAACGCAGAGTCTCGTAACGTGGCTCAACAGAAACGTGCGGCCCTCCGCCTCTTTGCGGAGTAACCTTTGCGACAAGCCGCTGTCGGTGCGACTGGAACGACTTGTGTGGCAGGAGGAACCTCCGGCTCTGTCGATGCTCGATTGCGTTTGGGGCCTCGGCGATGATGAGCTCGTGTTGTCGATACCGCATGCGCTTGCCGAGGCCTTGATCTCGACAGTACAGAGTGGCCTAGCTTTACTTTCCGAGCCAAGTCGTTCGCTGGTTCTCGAACTTGCACTTGAACCGTTGCTCGCGCACGTGGAGACTGAGACAGAGCAGCAACTGCGACTCCTTCATGTTGGAAAGGCCGAGAAGAACGGGCCTTATATCGAACTCGACATCATCTACGGTCCGGTCAGGGGCAAAGGTCGCCTATTTCTTTTCTCGCGTCTTGACGGACCGATACCGCCGGCGTTCCGCGCCTTAGGCAAGCTGCTCGGCCAATTGCCGCGACAGTTGTGTGAGGTCCCCGCACAGTTACCCGTTACAGTTGCAGGAGAGGTCGGCTCCCTCCGGGCGTCAGCCTCGCTTCTTCGCAAAACGCGTAAGGGCGACGCTTTGTTGCCGGATGTAATGCCATTCGCCCGCGGTCAGATCATCCTCACTGCGGGCCGGTTATGGACCGCGGCAGATGTCACTGGCAACCACCTGATCCTGCACGGACCGTTTCGCTTGCGGCCGCGCCCTCTGGAGTATGCGCATATGACGACACTACCCGGTTCACAGCAGCCGCCTTCGGAAGCCGATCTCGACGATATTGAGATTTCGCTTGTCTTTGAATGCGGCCGCTGGCCCATCACGCTGGGAGCCTTGAGAAGCATCAGCAAAGGATATGTATTCGAACTTGGCCGGCCGGTCGATGGCCCGGTCGATATCCTTGCAAACGGCGTACGTATCGGGAGTGGCGACATAGTACGTATTGGGGACGAGCTCGGCGTTAGACTGCGTGGCGGGTTAGCGGGCAATGACTAACATTGAACCAGCAATACTGCCGCTTCTTGCGGTCACGGCCGCGCTCGGCTTGTTGGTCTTCGCTGTCGTCACGACCACGGCGTTCGTAAAGGTATCTGTCGTTCTCTTCCTCGTTCGCAATGCGCTTGGGACCCAGTCGATTCCACCGAACATCGTTCTATACGGCGCGGCATTGATGCTCACCGCTTTCACGAGCGCCCCCGTCTTTGAGCAGAGCTACAATCGAGTCGCCGATCTGCAGCTCCGCTATCAAACGCTCGAGGATTGGGTAGCCGCTGCGAAAGAGGGGCAGGAGCCGCTGCGAGCCTATCTCAAGAACTTCACCAATGAAGAACAGCGAGACTTCTTCCTGTCCTCGACCGAACGTGTCTGGCCGGAAGAGATGCGCGGCAGAGCCACAGCCGATGATTTTGTCATTCTCGTCCCATCTTTTCTAATCTCAGAACTCAAGCGTGCCTTCGAAATCGGGTTTTTGCTATACCTTCCGTTTATCACTATCGATCTGATCGTAACGACCATTCTGATGGCCATGGGCATGTCAATGGTGTCTCCGACAGTGATCTCAGTTCCTTTCAAGCTGTTCCTATTCGTGGCGATTGACGGCTGGTCGCGGCTTATGCACGGGCTAGTGCTGAGCTATACAACACCTGGAGGGTGAGCATGGATGAGGCCACTATTCTCCCTTATATGAGCCGATCACTGGTGCTTTTCATGACCTGGGTTCTGCCGCCGCTCATTGCAGCGGCGGTCGCCGAAACCGTCATCGGCATCATCCAGGCGGCAACGCAGATCCAGGATCAGACATTGCCACTGACTGTGAAGCTTTTGGTTATTGTTGGGATTATAGGTTTGTTTGCTCCGGTGCTGAGCGCCCCGCTCATCGAACAAGCCAAGCAGATCTTCACTGATTTTCCCGCGCTCACGACGGGCTACTAGCAGCCGCCCGTCATGTATGATCTGTCAACCACCAACACGCAAAGCCTGATCCAGGCAACCATCGAACTCGTCGTTGCTGCCAGCCTTGGTGCGGCCCGCCCCGTGGGCATTATGCTGGTGCTTCCGGTATTCACGCGTCCGCAGATCGGCGGCCTGATCCGCGGTTGCCTGGCCGTTGCACTCGAACTACCATACTTGGCGCACATCGCCGATGGCCTGAAGGAGCTAGATCCGGACACCCGTCTGCTCAAGATCCCGCTACTCGGTCTTAAGGAGACGTGTGTCGGCCTGCTGATCGGCGCCCTGCTCAGTATTCCCCTCTGGAGTCTTCAGGCCGTCGGCGAGTTCATCGACACGCAACGGGGCATCAGCAGCGTAGTCACTCCCGCCGATCCCGCGACACGCAGTCAGGCTTCGGCGACGGGACTGCTTATCGGTACCACCGCGATCACGATCTTCGTCGTCACGGGGGGGCTGCAAACCATGATCAGCGGGCTTTACGGCAGCTATCTGGTTTGGCCGGCTTATCAGCTTGGACCCACGCTGAGCATGCAAGGGACACTGGAGTTGTGGGGCGTGCTCGACAGCATCATACGTACCGCCGTCCTGGTCTCTGGACCTGTGGTAGCGTTCCTCTTGCTGGCCGACATATCCGCGCTCCTGCTCGGGCGCTTTGCGCCGCAATTCAACCCGCGGGACCTATCGTTGACGATCAAGAATATAGGCTTTGCGATCGTCATGGTCACTTATACGATCTATCTCATCGAATACATGCAATCCGAAATCATACAGTCGAGCCGAGCGCTGGAGAGGCTTGAAAGGAAACTGAAGTGAGCGACACGAGCGAAGAGAAAACGCTCGCCCCCACTGAAAAGAAGCTAAGCGATTCGCGCAAGAAAGGCATGGTTCCGCATAGCACGGATCTAGTCAGGGCCCTCAGCGCTTGCGCCGGTCTCGGCTATCTCTGGATAGAAGCGAGTTCCATCTACGACAAAGGTCGTGAAGCGCTCATGCTGACTGACAAGCTGCTTGATAAGCCGTTCAATATTGCGGTCGATCTTGCGCTCGGCGTCTTGCCCGAACTTGCACTGAGAATTGTTGGCCCGCTTCTTGGGAGTATGGTCACCTGCGCAATTCTGACGACGGTCCTGGCCAATGGTGGATTAGTGTTCTCCTCGGAGCCGATGACGCCGAAATTCGAGAACATTGATCCCATCAACGGACTGAAGCGCATCGCCTCTTTGCGTTCCCTCATCGAGCTTGGCAAGACCTTGTTCAAGGTCTTCTGCCTCGGCGCGATCTTTCTCCTCGTCGTTGTCGGCGCGTGGAAGACACTGGTCTATCTGCCGGTTTGCGGCACGGGCTGCTTCGAGTTCGTGTTCATTCAGGTGAAACTGTTGATCGGGATTGCAAGTGGTGCATTTCTGATCGGCGGATTGGTCGACCTCCTCGTCCAACGCTGGTTGTTTTTGCGCGGCATGCGCATGACTAAGAGCGATATGAAGCGCGAGGACAAGGAGCAGCAAGGCAGTCCGGAGGTGAAACGCGAACACCGACGCCTTCGGCGGGAGCAGGCGAGCGAGTCTCCACTCGGCGTGCGTCGCGCGACATTGATCTTGACTGGGCGCGAGCTGCTGGTCGGGGTACGCTACATCCGTGGCGAAACGGGCGTCCCGGTCCTGGTTTGCCGCGGCGATGGGGAGGCGGCTTCACGGCTCTTTGATGAAGCGAGGCGCCTTCGTCTCAGTATCGTCGATGATCACGTCCTGGTCCGTGAGCTAATCTGCAACGCTAGCCTTGGCAATTCCATTCCTGTCCAGTATTTCGAGGCTGTCGCAAAAGCACTCTTTGCCGCCGGCCAAGTCTAGTTCGTGTTGTGAATGAGGTCGCATCGAACGACTGATGTTCTCGCTATCGAGACGGCTGCACGGTCTGGGTGCCGGCAGACGTGGGATCTGATGGCAGCTTGTTGTTAGCTATACCCAAATTGCTGTTATTGCCGGTCGCGAAGGTTTTGTATGTGGCAACGGGAATGGCCGCACGATTGCCATCACTCGGCACAACGGCCTGATTGTCAATCAAGTCGCGCGGATCGTTGACCATGCCGGCCAAGTTGTTGCGGATCGAGCAGCCAAGCGTCGGATCGAAAGAATTGTCGTTCACTGAAGGGCCGACGATCGCAATCGACGGACAAACGGGAGGGCGCGCCTCGTACGTAATCGCCTCGATTCGGGCGGCAGAGCCATCACGCCTATCGATGAATGGACTGTACAGGCGGATGTTGAGAGCGTCGACGCCCATTGCGCGGGCCTCAGCTGCTATCTGCGCCCCGAGCCGACGTGAGCCGACGATATCAAGATGCAGCGCGTCATACCGACCGCGACCGGTACTTGCTATGAAATAACGCAGACGCTGCCGTTCGGGCCCTCCAAGGGTCTGTAACAGTAAGACGTTCTTCTCCTGTTCAACCAGGATCGCTTGCGCGGTCGGCTCGAGGTAAGTCGGCGCGGTGCTAGCGCAGCCACCTAGACTGGCCGTCAGACCGATGAGGGGGCGCACGAATCGTAATCTCATTGGTCGATCCTCATTCGATGATGTGGCCGGTGCCCCTTGTCGCGCCTGGTACGCTTATCGGGGGAGCACTGCGAACAGGCGAGCGCGTTGCCAATGTGTTCGTCAGACTGCGCGCGAGGTCTGAGGGCGGAGCGATGCGGTCGGTGGGCGCACTCATCTGCTTCGAGTTCGATCTTGGCCGCACGACGTAAGGCGTGACGATGATCACGAGTTCCGTCTCATCCTGTTGAAATGACGATGAGCGAAATAGCGCACCAAGTATCGGAACGTCGCCGAGCCAGGGGAAAGTCGTGATCTCAGTGCTGAAGTTGCGCCGGATAAGCCCACCAATTGCAAAGCTTTGGCCGCTGGCGAGCTCGACAACCGTGTTCGCACGCCGGGTGGAGAGAGCCGGCACGGAGATGCCGTTGATGTTGACAGCACCTTGTGACGATAGTTCGCTGACTTCAGGCTTCACGCGGATATTGATCTGATTGTTACTGAGAACGGTCGGTACAAACTCCAGGCTGACGCCGAAGTGACGGAACTCGACAGAGACCTGCCGATTGTCCTGCAACACCGGAATGGGAAATTCGCCGCCGGCGAGGAAGCTGGCGGATTCGCCTGACATTGCGGTGAGGTTCGGTTCAGCAAGTACGGAAGCGAGGCGCTCGTGAGCCAGTGCATCGAGCATAGCGCTGACGTTCACATGGCCAGTGTTGACTCCTATCTTCGCCGTACCGCCGCCCTGCGGCGCGCCGTATCCACCACCACTGCCACTGACCAAGCCGAGAGTGAAAGGGCCAGCTTGACCGGAAGCGGAGAGGTTGACGCCGAGCTCCTTCATAGCGCTCCGGGAGACCTCCGCCACCCGCACGCTCAGATTCACCTGCAATGACCCCGCCACCTGAATCTTGTTGACGACGAGCGCACCAGACCCAAGAAACTGCTCGGTCACTTTCATCGCTATGTCGACGATCTCCGCATTGGGCGCCGTACCGCTAAGGATGGCCCCGCGCGGGGTGTAGCTTACCTGGATGGGATAGTCGCCGACCTGGGCTTTCAGCGTGGCGCGCAGATCCTCGATCGGCTGCGTGACGACAACACGCAGTTCAGCGAGGGCCTCCCCGCCCTCGTTCAGTGCGAACAAGGTGGTCCGCCCGGATTTTTTGCCGAAAACGAAGATGGTCTTGTTCGAAGGTGCCTGATAGTCCGCGACCGTAGGATCTGCGATAAAGATGCTCGCAGCTGGCGCTGGCAGATGAATCGTCTTACCCAGCGAAGAGGAAAGGGTCAGCGTTCCGCTAATGCCGTCGGCAGCCGTACGCTGCGGCCCACCTCCATCATCCCGCTTGATCTGAGCTACGGCAGCAGCCGGGAATAGCAGGACGATTACGCACAAAAGCTGCGAAAGACAAGGAAGAAAGGTGGACGAAAGGCCGTTGGCGGCGATCGATCTTCGAGTGACGCCGGCATGCTTGTCAAGAATGATGCTCAAGATGGTCTTTTCTTTCAAGTTCGATTGGCTGCGCGGTCGATGCCGCGCATTTCAATTCAAGGACGTAGCCGATCCCGCGCGCGGTTTTGATCCGTAGCGACGCACCGGACTGACTCAAATGACCGCGCAAACGATAGATTCCGACCTCAAGCGCATTGGTGGAGACCTCGTCGTCAAATGCATAGAGGCTATCCTGCAATGACGCGCGAGCCACGGTGCGGCCGGCGCGGCTGAGCAGATGTTCGAGAATGCACACCTCGCGGCGGGCAATCTTCAGCGGTCGACCATTGACCGACGCTTGCCGACCGATCGAATCGAATCGCAGATTGCCAAAGGTAACGATGGGGGCCGTCATTTGCGTTGATCGGCGCAGAGTAGCGCGCATCCGTGCGATGAGTTCATCAGTAGATACGGGCTTGGGCAGGAAGTCGTCCGCACCGCCATTAAATAGCGCTATGCGCCTACCGAGCTCGTTGAAGTTACTCATCATCACGGCAGGCATCGAATGTCCGTCACGTCTCAACTGCTTCAGCCAATCCAAGCCGTCCCCATCCGGTAGAACCAACTCGAGCAAGAGAATGTCATAGCTGGCGCAACAAAAAGCGGCGGCCGCCTCGTCCAGGGTGCACGCTACGTCAACGGCAAAACCGCAATCGGAGAGTGCTTCTTGTACAACGCGCGCTGGGTCTGTCTCATGATCAACGAGTAGCGTTCGCATTCCGCGACCTCCTATTAAGTCACGCCAAGACACCCACCACGTCAGGTTCGAGCATGCGCGGAATTGAACAGTCCGGCCTCCGCGTAAGCGTTGGAATCCGGAATAGACGAAGAGCAGCGGTGCTGGCGAATCGCATACTGGATCGGGATTCCATTGTAAGCTCGACTGGCGTTGTTCACTGTCTCACGTGGCGCGCATGCATCTTGGTGACGTCGAATGTGCTCTCGCCACCGGGACATAGGCGGCAATCAATCAAATGCATCGATAGGCGGGCAGCACCCCGCTCAGCGCCGGAACAATCCCGGTAGTTGTCGCCGACATCCTGAGTTCGAGATGATTGCCGAGAACACATTGATTGGTGAAATCGATGGTTTGGACCGATGCATTCACATGGCGGAGCAGTGACAATGCCGTTCCATGGTCTGGATCTAAATCTCCTCATCACGATCGATGCTCCCGATGGCGAGCGCAGCCGCACGGCCGCAGGTTTGATGGGGAGCAGCGATGATAGGCAATTTGCATCGCGGCCCTCAATTTGCAAAGCCTCACACGCCCGCAGACGTTCCGTGCTTGAGCAACGAACTTCCTCATTCGGCCTGGAAGGTGAGTCTCCTTCGTGCTCCGATCACTGGAGCGACAGTGATGGCCAAGCGCGGCTACGCTCAGCTGGAGAACGCCATAACGAGGCCGTCCTGCCGCGCCTTCCTTTTTCTAACTTTTATAAAATCACCGAGACGCTGTGGAATGAACTGCTCAACGGCCGCACAATCCAAAGACGGGGGGTGACATGAAGTTGGCCGCACCGGGCAAAACCGTGCCTACAATCCGATCGCGGCGTCCATGATCACGTACTCATCGCAGCTTTACCGACAGCAAACCTACCATGTTGCGTGATGCACGGCGCTTTCCCTACCCGGCAGCACATGAAGTGTGAAATCAATTCTTTGGATGGATTGCATTCGCATCCTGGATAGTGACAACACGTCTGAGGTCTGTGTCTCAGTCTCCTAGTCGCACCTGATGCCCTGATGACCGAACGCAATCTGTCGCTGGCAATTCTGGTGGGGCGAGCGATAATTTTGGTGATTTGCATGGCGGCGTCTTCCTGCAAGGCTCACATTGGGCGCCGACTCTTCTGGGCTAGCAAACCCACGTGATGGTCACTCGCCAAGCAATGTCGGTTCTGCTCCATCCGGACGCGGGAAAAAATGTTGTTGTCATTCTACGTCTGATCAGAATGGTGCATCATCTCGGAATCGGTGGGCGACTTGCTCCGGAATTCGCATGGTGCACGACCGCGCGTCAGCAAGTTGTTCCGTCTGAGCCGAAGCGCCCCGATCCTAGAGAGCTTGACGGCCAATAAGTCTTCCGCAGAGTGCTTGGCAGTCGCATCGGAGTGCGGACAGATGCTTTGGTCAGGTTGTGGTCAGCTAGGTTGTATATCCTCCTCGGCAAAGCTTGTCGCGGCACGACTCAATCGCGTGCATTTTGCCGATCGGGAGCGATCTGATGTATGGCAGAATCGGTGGCTCCGTTTTGCGGAAGCGGTTGCCGGCCTGGAGCGAGGTGGGTCGTCGTCGGCGGGCGCGACGCCATACTCCCTGCGTTCCAATCCGCCCATTATCAAGATCGTCGACTGAGAATCTTTCATGCGCAAAGTGAAGAGATTCTTGTCCAGTGAAATCATGCACATCGCCAGTAACCCGCAGGAGTACTCGGATTTTGTTCGGAGAAAGCCGAGCGGGCTGCAACTGTCGGTGGGTGGAGGCTATTCCAGTACTTACGATGATCCGGGTAAGCACGCGCGATTTTTCAGATATCAGGTTGGGTGACGAAACTATAGGGCTTTTAGGAGCCGGAGGCTCGGTCAGGATCAGGGGGAGACCATTTTCGCCAACAGTTCGGGCGTAACGATATCACGTCCGTGGTAGACCTACGCGTTACTTATCCGCTCGCCGAGAACGCGGGCGATATCCTGCTGGAGCATGAACTGCGAATGGACGGCGATCATCCGCTGGTCTTATCACGTCCTGGCGTAGGAGGTATGGAACCCCATCTAGCGGAAATGGGTTTTGTTCGTGGGTCGCAATAACTGGGTGCTTGATCCTCAACAGCATCCAAAAGTGTGGACGAAGAACGAGAACGACCAGTGGCACCGAGTAGACAGGCCTACAAAGTATCTTTCCAAAGTCGAGGATAGCGATAGTCAAGAGAGCTGCGAGACGGATTCGTCTGACGATGATCCGTCGTATTACCTGGAGCGCGCTGTTCGAAGATTGCCTGTGGGACAAGACGATTCGAATGATAAGAGCGGGCTGGGACCGACTGGTATTTCGCTATTGCAGGGGCCGGTTCAGAAGTGAACTTGAAGGAAGCGCTCGCGCCGGATCGTGCTCCTCGCGCGTGACATATGCCCGGTTTCGAACGTCAAGTTTGACTTCCTCGGCTACTGCTTCCGGCCGCGACAGGCAAAGAGCTCTCAAAACGCCTCGGTGTTTTGCAGTTTTCTGCCTCGGCTCAGCGCTTCGGCGCTGAAGTTTATGCGGGCGGCAATCCGGGATTTAACCTCCGAAAACGGACCCATGTGTCAATGGCTGACATCGCTCGGCAGCTCAACCCCCTCCTGCGGGGGATTGTGTATTACGGTCGATTTAGGCGGGCGCCTCTGGGTCAATCCTTCGATACGTCAATCAGACAATCGAGGCTTGGATGATGCGGAAGTTCAAACGCTTTATGGGGTCGCAAGGCCAAGACCGGCCGCGTTCTCGAACGACTATCTCGCGAACGTCCCGGGTTGTTCGCACAATGGAAGATCGGCATACGCGGCTCGTTCGCCTGATGGGAGCCTAGTGACGCGAGAGTCTCACGCTGGGATCCTTGAGAGGCCGGCGGTGAGAGTCCGCCGGCCTACTCGCCAAAGCCGTCTGCCCGGATGTGTGAGGGCAACGCCAAATGGCCGAGCTACTCGACCACGATCCACGGCGGTGTGGGTTTCCTGTGCAACCGGAAAAACGCCCTTCGTCAGCTACTCGTCAGCCAGCCTGTCTATCCAGACAGGCTGCGCATTCTCGACTTGATTGGAGATGGAATATGACGGGCATTGGCCGATCTGGAAGATCGCGCACTGGAGATGCTGGAGCCGGATCGAGCAGTTCACGCTCGCACTCAAGTCTAGCCCCTGGGGAAGGCAGTCAATCGTTCGATTCCGTTGTGGAGCGGATGCGCTCTGGGCCCCAAGATAGAGGGACGCCCTCCGCTAGCACGGCGCGCGGTGCCGACGATGCCCTTGGCGACAGGTCTTCCGGTCCCTCCGTTGGCCCAGATCGAATCCTAGGCGCTGCGGCACGTGCAGCCGCTGCGCCACGTGCAGTCACTGCGCGGCGGCGCGGCTTTACCTCAGTGTCGGAGGGTGGAGACACGGCGCCGGTCGCCAGCCAGCCAACTTCCGGTGTGGCAGTCTCCATTTCCTCGTCAGAGGAAGAAATCAACGCAGCAAGGCGACACATGGACCGCCTGCGTGAGGAACTTGCCGCTTGCGGTAATGCGGGCATGCAAGCCCAGAACTCGGAGGAGGCGCTAGAGCTGGCCGATCGGTTCGTCAAAGCAGGCTCGGCAGTTCTGGAGTACTACGCGAGCCTGCGCCCGGCCGTCGCGCCGATCATTCTGTCCGACGCTGAGGCCCGTCAATGCTGCTCTGCCGTGCTCGATGCGGGGCGTCAAGGCAAGATTGTGGGCAGAGCGATTATCTCCGACTTGCAAGAGCGCAGAAAGAATTCGGCAGACCTGTTCCAGCGGATCAAATCCAACGCTACCCCCGACCAGTTGAGCCGAGTGGCTTCCAGTATGGTGAAGGACCATGTGCCTGTCATCGAGTGGTGGGGAAAGAAGCTGTTACGCTCGGAACGGATGGTGTCCGTCTGCGAGACCACTGCCAAGTTGCCAAGCACGACGCCCGAGATGCGGAAGCCCATCGAGGCCGCACTACGCCTGCATACCGGCTCGGCACTTTATGATGGGTGCTTGTATCTGGAAGCGCGGATTAAGCTCGCGAAGCTTCTGATTGAGTCTCAGGCGAGCACGTTTGAACCAACCGTGAGGGACGCCCTCATGGATGAGAACGGGCGGGTGCGTCTGCTCGGGACCTATATCCAGGATGCTTTTCCGGCATTCAACTCGACGTACAAAGCCGTTCTGAACGAGCACGGAGAGCCACTCGACGCAGAGCACTGCACCGTTCTGGAAGGAGTCATGGAACGGCATTCGGAATTGGCCTCAGGGGTGGAACGCATCGGTGCCACGCTAAGGGATGCTGGAACGGATGCCGGCCTTCTATTGGAACAGTTGGACCAGATCATGGAAGGTGCATGGGTCACCGCGCATCAAGTCACGCGACTATTGGCAGTGCAGCCAAAGACGCAAGTGGAGCCGCCTGCCCAGACTGCGATATCGGAAAAGACCGACTTAGCGGCTGAGAGCCACGCGGCGCGTAGGAAGGGGAAAGGCAAGCGCGCACCGGCCGCAGGCGAGGGGAGTTCGACGGCCGGGCTGCGCGAGCCGCAGCTCGCCAGGCCCGACGCTGCCACGGTTATCGTACTCTCGGATCTGGGTACGAAGAAACTCGCGAGTGCGGAGGAGGCACGCGCGAGGGCGTCATCATCGGCGACCGGGCACCTGGCGATGTGGCAGGCTCCGCCCTCCAGGAACGCACTGACGGGATTACTCAAGCGATTGGACGAGCTGCTGCAGTTCGATCTGCCGGCTCAGCAAAGCGCCGTCTCGCAAGCGCGCCAGATGAAGCCCGAGGACGCCGACCACGTCGTGGATCTCGTCCTTAAGCGCCTGCAGACGCAGGCCACCGAGATTAAGACCTGTGTAGCCGCGCTGGAGGAGCCCCGCCGACGTGGCCTACTCAAGCCTGCGCAATTGACCGAAGTGCACAACAAAATAGTCCGGCTTAAGGCGATGTTGTCCGAGGTTCAGGGACAGGCAAACTCAGTGAACGCGCAAAAGGCGGGGATCACGATCGATTGCATGAAGACCTATGCGTTTCCGTCGCAGAAGTACCTTGAACAGTTGCGGGCGGCCGAAGAACTTGCGTCTGTGTATTCACCCCAAGCCTTGAAGATCGAGCCAGCGACGCTGTTCGAGATCAAGCTGCAGCCCAAGGCGCTGCGCAGTGGTAGGACGCCAAATCCGATGTGGGTGCACATCCATACCAAGCTGCCGGTACGTGCCTCGCAGTTGGCCACGCTGGGCGTCGCCGACTTCGCCGCTTGCCACGTGAAGTCCCATGAACAGCGCGGCTACAATCGGCAATGGCAGAGCGCTCAAGCCGCCACGGGGCACGAGAACGTCGTGATCCACCGCGGCAAGCTCACGCCTGCGTTCTGTAAGTCGTTGTTGAGCATCGCCTCAGGCTACTCCCTTCCCGAGGCGGAGCACGCGTCGATGCAGTTCGCGCGCCTCAGGATGTAGTTACCTGAGTGTCTCGCGCCAGAGCGTCGCTGTGGTGACACCATCAAGCAGACCGCCACCGAGAGGAAATCCTCGATGAACTCGAAGCCGGCGCGGGCTCCTCGAACAGATCGACAACGGGGTCCGACTGAAATTCGATCGCGAGCGTGGAGACCCCGACTTCCTTTCGCTTGAAAAACAGCATCGCGGCGCTTGTCGCCGCGCTTGCGATGGCCGGGTCCGAATAGCCTAAGACCCGGCTATGCTTCAGATCGTGAATGAAGCAGTTTTGCGCATTTGTGTTCGAGATCCCATCGCCGATCGCTTCGGTAAGTGTCTGCGGCGCCGTGCTTAGCGCCCCACAACGATTGGGCTTCCCGGCCCGGAGCACCAAAATGCGGTGTAAAGGGCCAAACGCGTGCGGGCCAGCCGCACCGGGCTCTCGTGCTGGGGTGGACGGCCCTTTCCGCTACTCCGGGGGCAAGATGAGGAGTCGTCGCTGACCTCAAAGAAAGGAGACGCCGCGAAAACAATTGTTCGCATCGGTTTGAATACGTGAAGAGTGTAGTGCTTCAGCTGCATGGCGTTGACAGGACGGAGCAGCCGAGGGTTGAGGGCAGAAGGCACGGTCAAATTAACGAATTGGAGCGGCCGAGCGGGCAGACGAGCGGCATGCCAACCTCCCGGGGTTCTTTCTCGCCGTCATGGTTTCCCACCGGAAGTGATCTGCTATGCCGTTTGGATGTATTTCCCGTTTCCTTAAGCTCGCGCATTGTCGAGGAAATGCTGGCGGCGCGCGGCATTGTCGTGACCTATTAAACCGTGCGCCAGCGGGGAACCAATTCGGCAAGGCGTTCTCCTTTTGGATCCGCCAGCGCGCTCCGCGCGCGGCGACAAATGGCATCTGAACGAAATCGCTATCTCGACGCGGCCGAACAACATTGGCTCTGGCGCGCTGTTGACCAGAAAGGGCTAGTTCTCGAGGTCTTAATCCAGCGCCGAAGAGACTCGCGCGCTGCGCAGCGGCTTATTCAAGAAGGCCTTGAAATTCGGCGCCACGCCGCCGCGCGTCATGATCACGTACCAACCCAAGGGCGAGATGGGCTTTCACACCGATCGACCATCGCCACCACAAAGCTCTCAACCACCGCGCTGAGAATTCTCACCCGCCGACCCCGCGACGCGAGCGGATCATAAAGCGGCTTAAATCGTCCCGTCAGACTCAGCGGTTTCTGTCAGTTCACGATCCGGTCGCAAACCTTTTCCACGTCCCCTATTCCGGAGCCGTCACTGCCGACTTCCGTCGTGCTTCGCGCGAGCCAGCCTTTGCGATTTCCTGCGAGATCTCCGCGATAGGCGCTATCGCCGATTCTCAAACCCTGAGAAGTGCCTTCTTCGGTTCAGTGCCAGATCGCGCATGGGCTATCTCCAAAAATGGAAGCGGCAAGAGGAGAAGAAGTCCAGCGCGGGAGGATCGTGAAGATGGCTCGCCTCACCCCGCCGAGCAGATCGAGCAGAGCTACGACGACACCATGAAGGCGCTGGCCGACTATCTCACGCGCGAGCGCGACGCGGCAACCACCATTGAAATCCAGATCCTTGATCGGGACAGCCTCCGCGACGCCATCACGGAGGTCCTGGTTGACGCGCGCGTGCATCCAAGACCAAGAGCGGACGTCCCGGAGCGCGAATTATGACCGTTTGGATTTACGATCAGGGCGAGGTTCTGAAGGTCTTCGCGACCGAAGAGGTTGCGCAGGCATGGCTCGATGAGAACGATCCCGAGGGCGTCACCTTTGAGCACGAGGTGATAGGCCCGCCAGCGCGAACCTGCACCCGCAGAACAGGCCCGCCAACTGAGGCGGCGTTACTCTCTGTCCATTTCGGAGATTTACGGGCGCCTTAGAGGCTCAGCACCAGCATATACGCGAGGACCGTGGATAGAGCGCCCAATCCAACCATGGTGATTATGAAAACGAGGTCTGGCGCCGTCACGCTGCCCCCCATTTGGTTTCGCAAATCACCTGAATCTTACGCTTTACTCCGGCGGCTGCAAGCCGGGCGACATAAGCCATTCGGTCATGTGAGCGCCAACCTCGTTTTGTCGGGCTCTACGCAGTAAGGCTTCCCGCTGCGGTCCATGCGGGAGCTTCTTGGCTTGCTCGCGTAGGCTTTTCGCTTCTTCGGCAAGTCGTTCTTCCAAGGGCGAAGACTGGCTAAATCGGCGGCGCGCTCCCATGGCCTTCCTCCATGACGTAACCGGCAATTCAAACGCGAAAGTTCCGGGCCGGTTCCTCAAATCAGGCCACTGTGATTTTCAAACTAGGCCACCGTGCTCGGAAACAGGCCAGTACCCGAGGCAGCATGAGAACATTCCGCAAAACGAGAACAACGGGCTTCCATCAGGTGCGGCGGCGTCCGAGCCCCCGCGGATATGTAGGCCGCAGGTGCTACCTTATGACAGCTCCTGCGGCCGGTGCCGCGACGTTCCGCACGATCCGCGCGGCACGCCAAGTTGCTAGCACACAGGCCCGCTAGCGCGAACCGGCGGGGCTTTTGCTCTCCCGAAACGGGCTCGCGTCAGTCGAGATTGAACTTGTTTTGGAGAGCCCTGATCATGTCCTAGACGCTCCCTTGCCGCCAGTGCGTGGAACTAGTTTGATCTGCAAGCCCATGGCGGTGAGCACACTGAGAATTGTTGAAAAATTCGGAAGCCGTTGGTCGCCGAACGCGCGATAGATGCTTGTACGCTGCAGTCCAGTTTTTTTTTGAGAGTTCTGAAATGTTGAATTGTCTGAGTGCCTGCCCGATACTCCGCAAATTGTGTGAGGTTCACCCGAAGCGAGTGCCTCGTTGAGCTCAACGGCGAGCTGCGAAGGGACGTTTGGCCTGAAGGTCTTTGTCATTCGAGCCTTCCAAAGAAGATGGCCGGCTCTAAGAGCCGGCCCCTGTTCTTTTATGAAGCTGCTCAGTACCTCGCGATCGTCGGACCGCCGAACTTGTAGTTCAGGCGGACCAAGCCCATGTCAACGTCTTGGCGGATGCGGTCGCTACCTGCGAAGGCTCCAGCCGGCGTGGTGAAGTCGATCGTGCGATCGCCCAGGAAGATGTGGTTGTACTCGATGCCAACCGACCAGTTCGGAGCAAAGCCATACTCGAGGCCCGCGCCAACGGTGCCACCCCAACGGGTTTCACGCGCCGACGACAAGAGCGCGCCAGTCGGAATATCAAACACATCATACTTGTCGCCGACGACCGCGGCGCCGCCCTTGACGTAGAACAAAACATTGTTCCATGCGTAACCGACCTGCCCGGTAATCAGACCAAAAGAGTCGATGCGAGAGCGATTGCGATCAGTGCCAAACGCCAAGCTCGTGTTGTCGCCTCTGAAGTCAGCCCAGTTGCCTTGGCCTTCGAAACCGAACACCCAATTTGCCGACTGCCAGCGATAGCCAATCTGACCACCGACCGTGCCCCCGACAGCATTGTGGCAACCCTCGCCGACCAGAGCGCCTGGGACACCGAAAATGCCGGCTGCATCCACAAAATCCCAGCACTTGTGGCTTGAACCGCCGCCGCCGTTGATGCCGATGTAAAAGCCGCTCCAGTCGTAAACAGCAGCAATCATCGGAGGCGCCTTCGTATATGGCCGCGCGGCCAGATCCGCCGCACTGGCGGGAGCGACCAGCCCCAGAGTTAGTGTTCCGGCTGCAGCCGCTAAAAGCCTTTTCATGCGAGTGTCTCCCCAGAAATACGAGTTCAATGAATCGGATGCGTTTGGCTCCGTGCCCGATTAAGAGTACGTCGTTCGCCTCTACGTTGCTGTAGCCGGCTTGCAACACTCGCGGTCAAAGACGGGCGGGATTCTTCATAGTTATTAGATAGTTGCGGAAGTAAAATCCCGGTGGCGTGCACATCGGAGGCGGGCGGGCAAAAACGCCCCGCAGCGAATCGGGTTCTTCGTTTCCATGCCCACGACACGCAGTAGCTTGCTCTCCGACCGAGCTACTAGGAATCGATAATCTGCGAGGTACTTAGGATGCCGGTGATCGCGGTATGGCTGACGATCCCCTCGGTAATTTTGTCTCCAATTGGAGACAATCCTCATCCAGTCGAGCGCCCACACGCTTCCCCATCCAGACGGACTGCCGATCCGCCTGAAGCTCGCCACCACGTCCTCGCTCTGTTGAGGATCACATTTTTAAAATCGAAATGGGCACATGGTGTTTCGTGCCTGGTCGCGTCGGCATTGAGCACCTCCGCCAGTGCAGTCCGCCTCGACGAGGACCTTTATGGCCCGGACATTTCTGCGGCGAGCGATCAGCTGGGCCAGTCGCGCCCGGCTTGGCTTCATCTTCTGCTCGAGGCCGCAGACCTTCTGCGAAAGTTGGCCGGCGAGCGATGCCGGCGAGTCGCTGAAGGCTGTGCTTCGCAGATTAAGCCGCAGGCTCGATAGTTGGTCCGAAAACCGCATTCGAGATGTCTGGCACCGGGACCCCCGAGTGAAGATCCGGGCCGATGAGGTCAGCCAGCTGCGTGCGCTCGCAGAACCCAAACGCAAATCAGAGACTGTCCATGATTCTGAAGAGCTTCGAGCTACTACGCGGCGGCCTGCGTCGCCGCTCGGTGAGGTTTTTGAGGGGCGGAAAGTGTATACTTTCAACTTGTCTGCCGTCGCCATCGGTCTTACGGACGACGTCGAACGAAGCCGCTAAGATCGTGAGCGGTAATCCAACGTCAACCGTTATGGCTGCACGATGCGCCATCGCGGATGGGTGACGAGTACCGCGGATACGCACTGGCAAACGAGAACCCGTCAGCCCTATGTGGCTGGCGGGATTTTCTTTAGGCGCGCAGCCGAAGTCCTGCTGCTCGGCAGAGTGATCGCTCACCGCCTGAGAAGCACTAAAGGCAGAGAGAAACAGTGCAGGAACGTCGCAGACAAGAGCGCATCGAGACAAACGAGGTCGCCTACATCGGTTGGGTGGCGAGAACATCGGACGGTCGCACGATGAGCAGCCGAGCCGCTCCGAGGCCGTCGCGCCATCATTGCTCGCTTCGTGCCCTTGTTGTGCCCCAGCTTTTTTGGGGCACATACTCGGAGAACCGCGTCGCTAAGTGGCTGATTCCAAGGCATTAATGGTGGGCGCACAAGGGATCGAACCTTGGACCTCTCCCGTGTGAAGGGAACGCTCTCCCGCTGAGCTATGCGCCCGGGACCATCATGCAGGCGGCCGGACTTGCGGCCGGCCGGCACATTGGAGCCCGCGATTTAGAAGTGCGGGCCGAAGGTGTCAAGTTTCAAGGCGCCGTAGGGCCGGAAAACCTATCGCAAGCCATGCCATTCGCTGGTAGGCCGGGTTTCGGCCCGGTTAGGCGCCCTGCTGGCGGGCGCGGGAGGCGTGGGCCTGGAGGGCGCGGATGCGCTCGGCGAGCGTTCCACCGCCCTCGGGCAGGGTGGCCGTGGCCGCGCCGTTGGTCACAGCATCGTTGGCCGGGCGCGGTGCCGGCTTGGCCGGCTGGCTGGCGTCGGCCGCGAGCAGCGCCTCGATCGGCGAGTTCGGGCCTTCGAGCTGCATCGCCAGCTTGGCGACCTCGGCGGCGATGTCGTTGATGCGCTCGCGCAGCAGCGCGTTCTCCATCCGCTCGGTCGCCCAGGAGCTTTCCGCCTGCTGCTGGATCGCGTTGATGTCGCGCTGGAGTCTGGCGCGCTCGTCACGCGCGCTGCGGAGCTGCTCCTCCAGCGCGGTCTTTTCCGCGCGCAGCGCTTCGAACGGGGCCGACGACTTGCCGCCGCTCAAGGCGGCGATCTCGACGCGCAGCTCCTTGATGATGCGCTCATTGCTCTCGTTGGCCTGGCGCAGCTGGTTGTTCTCATAGTCGCGCTCGGCGAGCAGCTTGCCTTGGGTGGCAAGGCGCCCCTCGAGGTCGGCGACGCGGCTCGACAGCATCTCGGCCTCCTTGACCTGCACGATGAGCTGGCGATCGAGCTCGGTGACACGCTGGCTCAGATTCTCGACGCGGCCCCGGGCATCCGCGAGTTCGCGCGAGGCGGTCTCGGATTCGGTCCGCTCCTGCGCCAGGCGCACTTGCGTCGCGGCAAACTCCTTTTCGGCATCGCCGACGCGGTTCTTCAATTCCTCGATCTGCGCGCGCACGGCGACCAGCTCGACCTGGCGGCTCTCCGCCATCATCGAGCGGTCCGACAATTCAGAGTTGATCTTTGCAAGCTCGGCCTGCTTGTCAGCCAGCGCAATCCCGGCGGCGCGCAGCGCCTCGGTCTTGGCGTTGAACTCCTCCTCAGTGGCGCGAAGCTGCTCCTTCACCGCCCTCTCGCGCGCCTCCAGCGCGAAGATCGTGGCGTTCTTCTCCCCTAACTCGATCTTCATGCGGTTGATGGCGTCGCTCTTCTTGCCGAGTTCGGCGAGCTGGCTCGTGGTCTTGTTCTTGAGCTGCTCGACGCTCATCTCGAGCCGCCGCGCCGACATGGCGAATTCGGCGCGGAGCTGGTCCTTGTCGGCCTGGATCTCGGCCATCGAGAGCGGGGTGGCGGCCTCGAGCCGGCGCGTGGTCAGGCGCACCGCGCGGTTGTGCACCAGCGGCACGATGGCAAGCCCGCACAGCATCGAGAGCAGGAAACCGATCGCCAGGTACATGATCGGTTCGACCATGGGCCAGAACTCCCAGAGCTAAGGAAAAATTTACCAACGACAATGGCATGGCGCGCCGGCAAAAAGCCAGCCCCGCTCTGTCGTTAACCTTGATCCGTACCCAGTTGGGAGAAGAGACCTAGAACGGGTTCCAGGTCGCATTCGGCGTGAATTTGAGATAGCCGATATTGGCTCCGAGCCGCAGGCCGAGGCCGGACCGGATCGGCACCAGCACGATGTTGTTGGCGGTGAGCGCCGTCATGCCGAAGCCGCCGATGATATAGGCCGAGCCGTCGAGGCCGGCGAAGCGCTGGTAGATCGCGTTGGTGGCGGGCAGGTTATAGACGAGCGTCATGGTGCGGGCGCCGTCGCCGCCCCAATCGAAGCCGAGCGAGGGGCCCTGCCAATAGACGCGCAGATCGCCGGCGTTCTTGGTGTAGAGCGTGCCTTCGCCGTAGCGCAGGCCGGCGACGAAAGCGCCGGAACCTTCCTCACCCAGAATGTAGCCGTTCGGCAGACCCCATTGGCTGACCGCTTTCTCGATGATCGAGGCGAGCCCGCGCGAGACGTTGCCGAAGAAGCGGTGGCCCGCAGTCACGAGCTCGTCCGGCCCATAGGTGTTGGGCGTCGGGGCGCGCTGCGGCGGCGGCAGGTTGGGCGGGGGCGCCTGCTGGGCGGAGGCCGGCACGATCCAGCCGATCATCGCGGCGAGCGCGAGCGCAGCAAGGCGTGATGCGAAAGTCATAAAAGAACCCCTGGTATCGAAACCGATCGCTTCCTTAACCTGACGCCAACAGGCACGGCTCTAGGTTACGCCGGATGTCCCCTCGACTCGGATGTTATCCGCAGCAACTATGACGGCACAACGGCAGGAAGATAGCCCTTTGCGCCCCGGAATTGCCTTGATCGGCCGCCGCGTTTGCCTCGTCTGCCTGCTGGCGGGCATTTGGATCATCTGCCCGAGGTTGCCCGCAGAGGCAGCCACCACCGAGCGGATCGTCGTCAACCGCTTCAGCGGCGTCGCCGTCGAGGGCTTCGATCCCGTCGCCTATTTCGTCGATGGCGCGGCTGTGCGAGGGACGGCGCAGTTCGAGGCGAACCTCTGGGGCGCGGTCTGGCGCTTTCGAAACGAGGGCAACCGGGCCTCCTTCCTGTCCCATCCCGAAATCTACGGACCACAATTCGGCGGCTATGATCCGGCCGATATCGCCCGCGGCGTCGTCGTCGCCGGCAATCCCCGCTTCTTCGCGATCGTGGCGCAGCGGCTCTATCTGTTCAGCCGGGAAGCCAATCGCGACGCCTTCGTCACCAACCCGGAGCGCTTTCTCTATGAGGTCGGCAAGCGCTGGCCCGCCCTCCAAGATGAGCTTGGCCAGTAACAAGGGGTCAGGAGCGATCTACCGCCTGCGGGTCGCCCCAGGCAATGAACTCCGGGATGATGAAGCCGCTGTCGCTGCGCTGGCCGAAGCGGAGCTCGCCGCCCTTGCCGTCGGTCACCCTGCCGCCGGCCGCGGTTACCACCGCCGCGCCGGCCCCGACGTCCCATTCCGAGGTCGGTCCGAAGCGGGGATAGATGTCGGCGCTGCCTTCCGCGATCCGGCCGAATTTCACGGCCGAGCCGACTGTCTTTCGAACGGCATCGGGTCTGGCATCGATGAACGCCTCGCTCCTCGGATCGCCGTGCGAGCGGCTCACCGCCGCGATCCAGGGCGCGCCCTGCGCCGGAAACTTGCGGGTGTGAATTGGCTCGGGCGCGCCGATGGTCGTGCCCTCGAAGCTCACGCGCTCGGCGCCGCGGCCGATGACGCCGCGCCAGAGCAGGCCGAGCGCGGGCGCGGAGACGATGCCGAGCAGCGGCACGCCTTCAGTCACCAGGGCGAGGTTGACGGTGAATTCGTCGCGGCCGGCAACGAATTCCTTGGTGCCGTCGAGCGGATCGATCAGGAAGAAGCTGCCCTGAAACGGCGGCGAGGCGAACTGGGTCCGTTCTTCCGACAGGGTCGGCACGTCGGCCGCAAGCTGCGCCAGTCCCTCCGCAATGATGCGGTCGGCGGCAAGGTCGGCCTCGGTGACTGGCGAGCCGTCCTGCTTGCCCTCGACCCGCATCGCCGCACGGTTGACGGCGAGGATCGCTTCGCCTGCCTTCACCACCAGTGCGGTGAGCGGCTCCATCAGGCCGGTTGCGGCCGCGCCGTCGATGATCCGCTTCACCTGGATGCCTCATTCATCGGCAATTTCGTCCTTCTCGACTGATTCGCCCCGATTGATTCGGTTGGGGCTTTATGGCCACTTCTCATCGATCGCAAGCTAGCTGCCGCGGCCATGCGAATGTTAGAACCCGCAGCATCCGTCAAGCATGCGTGATTCGCGGCTCCAGCGCCGTGCATTCCAGGAACCCTCCAGGACCCCATTATATGTCTGACGCCTCGTCGCCCGCGACCGCTACTGCTCCCGATATGCTCGAACTCGCAGCGCTGTTGTGCTCGCGGGTCTGCCACGATCTCATCAGCCCCGTCGGCGCCATCGTCAACGGGCTCGAAGTGCTCGACGACGATCCGAAGCCCGAGGACCGCGAGTTCGCGCTCGACCTCATTCGCAAGAGCGCCAAGACGGCCTCGGCCCGGCTCCAGTTCTGCCGCCTTGCCTTCGGCGCCGCCGGCTCCTCCGGCGCACAGATCGATCTCGGTGATGCCCAGACCATGGCGCGCGGCCATATCGAGGACGGCAAGTGCTCGATCACCTGGAATCTGCCGCGGCTGCTGCTGCCGAAGAATCGCGTCAAGCTCCTGCTCAACATGCTGGTGGTTGCCCAGCACACGATCCCGCGCGGCGGCATGCTGACGGTCGATCCGATCGGCGAGGGCGAGACGATGAGCTTCCGCATCACCGCGACGGGACACAATGCGCGCCTGCCGCAGAACATCTCCGAGCTCCTGAGCGGCGAGCGCGGGCCTGCCGCGGATGCGCATGCGATCCAGCCTTATTATACGCGGCTGTTGGCGCAGGCCTGCGGGCTCACCGTGAAGCTCGCGCCGGAAGGCGAAGCCATCACCGTTACCGCTTCGTAAACGCGCCCTTTCGCGCTCGGAATATTAATCCAAACTTGACGAGGCGCTTCGGCTTGTCCGGAGCGCCTTATCTCTTTGTTGGTTCCGTTCTTTTGCACATACTCAACCAATATTAAACGCTTTGCGGTGAAGCTGGCCCCATTCCGAAATGGCGCATCACGCCTCGTGCGCGCCCTTCCTGTATGAAGGCCTGTTTTTCATGGATGATCTGTTGCGGGAGTTTTTGACGGAGACCAGCGAGAGCTTGGACACCGTTGACAATCAATTGGTGAAGTTCGAGCAGGAGCCGAACAACGCCAAGATCCTGGATAACATCTTCCGCCTGGTCCACACCATCAAGGGCACCTGCGGTTTCCTCGGCCTGCCGCGGCTGGAAGCGCTGGCCCATGCCGGCGAGACCTTGATGGGCAAATTCCGTGACGGCATGCCGGTGACCGGGCAGGCGGTGACGGTGATCCTGTCCTCGATCGACCGCATCAAGGAGATTCTGGCGGGGCTGGAGGCGAGCGAAGCCGAGCCGGAAGGTAACGACCGCGACCTGATCGACAAGCTGGAAGCGATGGTCGAGCAGGGCATGGCGGCCATGGCAGCAGGCGCCAGCGCAGCTCCCGTCGCCGATGCCCCGCCTTTGGTGCCGGAAGCCTCGGCCGCCGCGCCTGCGCCGGCCAAAGCGATGACCACCGGCGCGCTGATCGAGCAGACCCTGGAGCGTCCGTTGCGTCCGGGCGAAGTCTCGCTCGACGAGCTCGAGCGCGCCTTCCGCGAGACCGCAATCGAAGCGCCGGTGCCTG
>NZ_JADPKE010000033.1:0-516 GCF_023073795.1 Bradyrhizobium sp. 159
TGAGCTGCTGCCGGTTTGATGGACACCAGGATTAGGTGTTTCATGAAGCCGGAGGTGGGCGATGAAGAGACGGAAGTTCAGTCGCGAGTTCAAGATCGAGGCGGTCAAGCTGGTTAGGGAGCGTGGGGTGTCGGTGGCGCAGGCCGGGCGCGACCTGGATGTTCATGAGAACGTTCTGCGCAAATGGGTGAAAGAGTTCGGCTCCGATCCGGTGCAGGCCTTTCCCGGCCACGGGCAGATGAAGCCGGAGCAGCAGGAGATCGAGCGGTTGCGCCGTGAGGTCGCCAGGTTGAAGGCCGAGCGGGATATCCTAAAAAACTGTCCAGCGTTGTGGCGCGCCTGCGCGGGGTAGAAACAGCCTTGTGCTATCTTCTTGGCTAGGAGGGTAGCGGCCGTCAGCTTATTGGAGGCAGAATCCCCGTTAAAAAACGTGGTCCATGGGTGCATGCGGACTTGGGAGTGGTGACGCTGCTCCGGCGGCGATCCCGATTAGGAAGATGACGATTGGCATAACCC
>NZ_JADPKE010000093.1:0-89313 GCF_023073795.1 Bradyrhizobium sp. 159
TTGCGCTCAATCGTCCGGTCATAGCTGTTGTCGCGCATCGGATCGTCCTCCGCTGGAGCGATCCAATCAGCGAATTAGTGAACATGCACAGCAATGACGGGGAGAGAGCTACCCGCCTCGCGACAGCTCTCGCTTGTATGACGCGTAATTCGGCTGATCGACTGCGAGCTTGTCCATCGTGGTCTGCCAGAGGTGCTCGGCAAGGCCCGGCGTTGCGAGATCGATCTCGCCTTTGGCAATGCGCATCGCGAGCGTGCGGTTGAGCTCGATCAATGAACCGTCCATGCCCAGCAGCGCGCGCAGCCGCTCCACCTCCGCCGCATCGCTGCCCTCCTCCCGCGTCAGCTGCCGCGTCACGAGATCGAGGATGTTGATGGCGACGCGCAGCTTGAAAGCCTGGTGGCCGGAGATCAGCGGCGTGATCTCGTTGCGCAAGAAATCGGCGACTGACTTTGTCAGCTCGATCGGCGTGGGTTCGTCCTGCATGCATCAGCTCCCGCGCGGCGCCAGCAGCCGCAACAGATCGATCTCGGTCTCGGAGGCGCGGCGTCCGATCATGGCGCGCTCCATGGAATGGTCAGGCCCCTCGCGAAACCGCTGCATCATGCCGCCGCACATGATGCCCCAGCGCAGCGTGCCCATTACTTCCCAGAATTTCACGCGCGGCGGATCGACCTTGCGGCCCGCGGCCTCATAGCCCGCAAACAGCTCCTCGCGCGAGCCGAAGCCGCCGACCGGCTTGTCGATCTCGCCGAAACGCCACGAGTTGACGCAGACCCAACCGAGATCCTCCATGGGATCGCCGAGATGGGCGAGCTCCCAGTCCAGCACGGCACGGATACCGTCGGCGCCGATGATAAGATTGCCGTTGCGGAAATCGCCATGTACCAACGTCTCCTCCGCCGAGGGACCGGGATCGTGGTCGCGCAGCCAGCGCAGCGCCAGCTCGAACACGGGCTTGGGCCAGTTCAGGCTGCGATAGTCGCGCTCGAACTCATCGACCTCCTTCGCCGCGGTCATGCGGCGCAGCTCCGGCAGCTTGTGCAGCGGCAGCTTGTGCAAACCGGCGAGCACGTCGCCGATCTGCCGCGCCAGCAGCGGCCGTGCGGCTGCGAACTCCTCATCGCGAAGGATCTTGCGGGCGATAGTCTCGCCCTCGATCCGCTGCATGATGAAGCCGGTGCCGAGATCGTCCTCCGGCGTGAGCACATGCATCACGCGCGGCGACGGCACGCCAGCCTCATAGGCGAGCTGCATCAGCTGCGCTTCAGCGGCGAGGCCTGCCGCGCGCGTTGGCGCGGCGCCATAGCCCTTCGGCGAGCGGCGCAGGATTGCGCCTATCAGCCCATCGGGATGCACGATATCGAAGCGCCACGTTTCCTGACTGGCGCCGCCGGAGAGCTTGGCCGCGCCGGCGACGCCGGTCGCACCGGGACACCAGCGCGCGACGCTGCGGGAAAGCTCCGCCTCGATCATTTGCCTTTGAACTGCGCGGGGCGCTTCTCCAGGAACGCGCCGACGCCTTCGCGGAAGTCATCGGTGTCGCCCGCTCGAAGCTGGCACTGGAATTCGAGGTTAAGCTGATCCTCGAAAGAATTTTCCGGGCTGTCCCAGTAGAGTTTGCGGATCAGCGACAGCGCCACCGTTGGGCCGCTGGCGAACTCGCGTGCGAGCTTCATCGCCTCCTCCATCAGCACGCCGTCATCATAGACGCGGTTGACGAGGCCCCATTCCAATGCCTTCTCGGCCAGCAGCCGCTCGCCCATCAGCGACAATTCGATCGAGCGCGCCCGACCGATCAGGCGCGGCAAGAGCCAGGTGGAGCCGCAATCCGGCACAAGACCGATGCGGCGGAAGGCTTGCAGGAAATAGGACGAGCGCGCGCACAGGATCATGTCACCGAGCAGCGCGAAGCTCATGCCGGCGCCGGCGGCGGGACCGTTGACCGCGGTCACGATCGGGCAATGCAGGTTGCGGATGCGGCGCAGGAACGGATGAAAGCCGGTCTCCAGCGTCAGGCCGGCCTTGGTCTTCTTCGGCTGGTTGTTGCGGCCCTGGAGATTTGCCCCGGTGCAGAACGCCCGCCCCGCGCCGGTCAAAACGACGCAGCGCACCTCATCCTTCTTCTCCTCGATCGCATCCAGAGCTTCGGCAAGGCCGCCCAGCATGTCCAAGGAGACTGCGTTCATCACCTCCTGATGGTCGAGCTTGAGGATCGCGACCGAACCATCGAGATCGAGCGTGACGTGTTTGAACTGCATGGTTTCCTCGTCAGCTTGCCGCCTGCGTCAGTTTCGCAGACCGGAATTTGTTTTGCCGGGCGCATATTTGATTTTTGGCGCGGTCTTGTCCATGGTGATCAGAGCATAGCAAGCAATCTTGCGCGCAGCGGCTGATCCGCCGCAGGCCAAAACAGGAAACGCGCCATGAACCTTTTCGACCTTTCCGGCCGCGTCGCCGTGATCACCGGCGGCAATGGCGGCATCGGGCTCGGCATTGCGCAGGCGCTCGCCGGCCAGGGCTGCAACGTCTCGATCTGGGGCCGCAATGCTGACAAGAACAAGGCTGCTGCCGCGAGCCTGGCCGGCCTTGCCGGCAAAGTTGACACCCGCGTCTGCGACGTCACCGATCCGGCCTCGGTCGATGCTGCGATGAAGGCGACGCTCGACGCGTTCGGCCGGGTTGACGGCTGCTTTGCCAACGCAGGCATCGGTGGCGGCGGGCGGCGCTCGTTCATCGAGCGCACCGAACAGGAATGGCGCACGATGTTTTCGACCAATCTCGACGGCGTATTCCACGCGTTCCAGGCTGCGGCAAAGCACATGACCGAGCGTGCCAATGCCGGCGACCCCTTCGGCCGGCTGGTTGCGACCTCGAGCCTCGCCTCGATCTTCGGCACCGCGCGCAACGAGCATTATGCGGCGACCAAGGCCGCCATCAACGCGCTGGTGCGTGCGCTCGGCGTCGAGCTCGCGCGTTACGGGGTCACCGCGAACGCGATCCTGCCGGGCTGGATCAAGAGCGACATGACCGCTGGGCTCATGGCCAACGACAAGTTCGTCGCCAACGTGATGCCGCGCATTCCGGTGCGGCGCTTCGGCGAGGCATCCGATTTCGGCGGCATTGCAGTGTATCTGATGAGCAAGGCGTCGTCGTATCACACCGCCGATACATTCGTGATCGACGGCGGCTATACGGCGTTTTGATTTCGTAACCCGGATGGAGTGCAGCGCAATCCGGGACAACCAAAAGCAAACAACCCGGATTTCGCTGCGCTCCATCCGGGCTACAAACTCGGAGGGAATGGGCAAATGTTCTCGCACGTGATGATCGGCACCAACGATCTCGACAAGGCCAAGGCGTTCTACGACAAGCTGCTCGGCACGCTCGAGGTGCGGCCGGCCAGGGTCGACGGCCATCGCATCTTCTACATCACCAAGACCGGTGTGTTCTCGGTGTCGAAGCCGATCAACGGCGAACCGGCGACCTGCGCGAATGGCGGCACGATCGGCTTTGCGTGCAATTCGCCGGAGCAGGTCGAGGCTTGGCACGCGGCCGGAGTCGCGGCCGGTGCGACCTCGATTGAGGATCCGCCCGGTGTCCGCCAGGGCCCAGGCGGCAAGCTCTATCTCGCTTATTTGCGCGACCCCGACGGCAACAAGATCTGCGCGATGCATCGGATGCCGAACTAGGTCTGGGCCACAGCCAAACGTGTCATGCCCCGGCTTGCCGTCTTCGCTCAAGCTTCGCCGGCCGAGAGCGCTTGTAGGCCCGGCGTAGCCTATTAGCGGAGCCGGGACCGGGGCATCCGGTGCGCCGCGGCCTTTCGGTTCAATCACCGCCGTCTCTGGAATACTGGATCGCCCGATTGAATCGGGCGATGACAGCGGAGTTGTCGCGCGAGCGCAGCGAAACCTCATCACCATTCAAACAACATTTCAAACGCCTTGGCGATATTCCATCGCGTGGCATGGCTCTGCGTGAAAAATGCGCGCTCGCACTTTGGCGGCGCTGCGACTATTCTTGCGCTCAGCGGAATCCTAGCGCTCCGGGAGGAACAATGACAAAGCACACCTACATTCCCCGCACCACCAACTACACCCTCAATCCCGGCGACGAGCTCAACGACTTGCGCATGTCGGACCAGGTCCGCCCGCTCTACGACCACGTCAAGAAGTTCATCCGCGACACCGTCGAGCCGATGTCGATCGAGTTTGCCAAGGCCGGCGAGAACAAGGAGGATCGCTGGAGCTTTACGCCGAAGCAGCTCGAGGTGCTCGAGAAGGCCAAGAACAAGGCCAAGCAGGAAGGCCTCTGGAACTTCTTCCTGCCCGATGACGAGACCGGCCAGGGCCTGAAGAATCTCGACTACGCCTATATCGCCTCCGAGCTCGGCAAGAGCCCGCTGGCATCCGAGACCATGAATTGCTCGGCGCCGGACACCGGCAACATGGAAGTTCTGGAGCGCGTCGGCACCAAGGAGCAGAAGGAGAAATGGCTGAAGCCGCTGCTCAACGGCGAGATCCGCTCGGCTTACGTCATGACCGAGCCGAACGTCGCCTCCTCTGACGCCAAGAACATCTCGACCACGGCCAAACTCGTCGGCGACGAATGGGTCATCAACGGCGAGAAGTACTACATCTCAGGCTTAGGGGACCTCCGCTGCAAGATCCTCATCGTGATGGTGAAGACCAATCCGGATGCGGCACCGAGCAAGCAGCAGTCGCAGATCCTCGTGCCGCGCGATACGCCCGGCGTCGAGGTGCTCGGGCCGATGTACGTGTTCGGCCAGGACCACGCTCCGCGCGGCCACATGCATATGCGCTTCAATAATGTCCGGGTACCCAAGGAGAACATCCTGCTCGGCGAGGGCCGCGGCTTCGAGATCTCGCAGCTCCGCCTTGGCCCCGGCCGCATCCATCACTGCATGCGCACCATCGGCAAGGCCGAGAAGGCGCTCGACCTCATGGTGCAGCGCGGCCTCACCCGCGAAGCCTTCGGCAAGAAGATCGCCCATCTCGGCGGCAACATGCAGATCATCGCGCAGGCCCGCTGCGAGATCGAGGCGATGCGGCTGATGGTGCTGAAGGCCGCGAAGGCGATGGACGTGCTCGGCAACAAAGAGGCCCGCGTCTGGGTCTCGATGGTCAAGGCCATGGTGCCGGAGCGCGCCTGCAAGATCATCGACCAGGCTATCCAGATGCACGGCGCCACCGGCATCTCGCACTGGACCCCGCTGGCCGAGATGTACCAGGACGTGCGTCACCTCCGCTTTGCCGACGGTCCGGACGAGGTGCACTGGATGGTGGTGGGACGCCACGAGCTGAGCATGGCGTGAGCCGCGCGGTGCTGTAGGGTGGGCAAAGGCGCGCTCTTCGCGCCGTGCCCACCATCACGCGTTGTTACACGAGGCGGTGGGCACGCTTCGCTTTGCCCACCCTACAATATCGGCGAACTACCGTATCGGCGAACGACGTTACGCAGTCTTCGCCGCCTCAAGCTTGTCCTGAGTCTTGGTCTCGAAATCGCTCGCGTCGTGCCGCTCGTGGAGCTGGCTGGCGGGATCGCCGGAGACGCGGTTGACGATGCGGCCGCGCTTCACGGCCGGGCGCTTGGCGATCTGGTCGGTCCAGCGCTGCACGTTCTTGTAGTCCTGCACGGAGAGGAATTCGCCGGCGCCATAGACCAAGCCCTTGGCGAGGGCGCCGTACCAGGGCCACACCGCCATATCGGCGATGGTGTACTCGCTGCCCGCGAGATATTCGTTGTCGGCGAGCCGCCGGTCGAGCACGTCGAGCTGGCGCTTGGTCTCCATCGCGAAGCGATCGATGGCGTATTCGATCTTGGTCGGCGCGTAGGCGTAGAAATGGCCGAAGCCACCGCCGAGATAGGGCGCGCTGCCCATCTGCCAGAACAGCCAGGACATCGCCTCAGTGCGCGTCTTGACGTCCTTCGGCAGGAAGGCTCCGAACTTCTCGGCGAGGTAGAACAGGATCGAGCCGGACTCGAACACCCGAATCGGCTCGGGCCCGGAGCGGTCCATCAGCGCCGGGATCTTGGAGTTCGGATTGATCTCGACAAAGCCGCTGCCGAACTGGTCACCGTTGCCGATCCTGATCAACCAGGCGTCGTATTCGGCGCCCTTATGGCCGAGCGCCAGCAGCTCTTCCAGCATCACCGTCACCTTCACCCCGTTCGGCGTCGCCAACGAATAGAGCTGGAGCGGATGGCGGCCGACCGGCAGCTCCTTGTCGTGGGTGGGGCCGGCGATCGGGCGGTTGATGTTGGCGAACTGCCCGCCATTTTCCTTGTTCCAGGTCCAGACTTTGGGCGGCATGTAGGCAGGGGTATCGGTCATGCGAGAGGCTCCGGCGGAAAGATGCGCCTGCATTAATTAGCCCGCAAATGGCGGATGACAAGGGCTGCCCGATCTGCGCCCGGCGCGGGCCTCAGGCTCGCGTCATGCGCTCGCCTGTCTGCCGCCAGCTCCGGCGCTTCGGACTCCATCACGAAGCCTTCCAAGCACCAGGAGTTAGCCTGGGGGTGGAGCATCGAGCGGCGTGTCCACGCAAGATGCGCCGTCGAATCCGGCATGGCATCACCAGCGACGATCCGCTAGCGTCGCTTTGCTTCGCCGCGACAGCAACGAGAACGCGAAGACCGCCGGGAGAGAGCCATGAAATCGCCGATCTGCGACATGCTGGGGATCGAGTTCCCGCTGCTCGCCTTCAGCCATTGCCGCGACGTCGTTGCGGCCGTCAGCCGCGCCGGGGGCTTTGGCGTGTTAGGTGCCACCGCGCATACGCCTGATACGCTCGAACGCGAGCTGAGATGGATCGACGACCAAGTCGACGGCAAGCCCTACGGCATCGACGTGCTGATCCCCGAAAACATCTCCACCGCGGGAGAGAAGAACGTCACCTGGAAGAGCCTGGAAACGCGCGTGCCGCAAGAGCACCGCAACTACGCGCGCGATCTCCTGAAGAAGTACGACATCGAGCTGACGACCACCGAGGTCGCCGCCGACCAGCCGCAGCCGTTCGACGCCAAAACGGCGCTGGAGCTGCTCGAAGTTTCGTTCCGCCATCCGATCCGGCTCATCGCCAATGCACTCGGCGTGCCGCCGAAGGCCATGATCGAGATGGGCAAGACCCACGGCGTGCCCGTTGCTGCGCTTGTCGGCGCCAAGGAGCACGCGCTGCGCCAGGTCGCAGCCGGCGTCGACATTCTCGTGGTGCAGGGCACGGAAGCCGGCGGCCATTGCGGCGAGGTCTCGACCATGGTGCTGGTGCCGGAGGTGATCAAGGCGATCAAACCGATCCGCGAGGTGCCGGTGCTGGCCGCCGGCGGCATCATGACGGGCCGGCAGATGGCGGCCTGCATGGCGATGGGCGCGTCCGGCGCCTGGACCGGATCAGTCTGGCTTGCGACCGTCGAGGCGGAGACCACGGAGATTTTTCGCGAGAAGATGATCGCGGCCTCCTCACGCGACGCGGTGCGCTCGAAGGGCCGTACCGGCAAGCCGGCGCGACAGCTCCGCTCGGTCTGGACCGATGCCTGGGACCGCGCGCCGGAGAGCCCGGGCGCGCTGCCGATGCCGCTCCAGAGCATCATCAGTCGCGACGCCTTCAACTCCATCGACCGCGCGGCGGCGAGCGGCAATGCCAAGGCGCGTGATCTCGTCAGCTATTTCGTCGGCCAGGGCGTCGGGCTGATCGACAGCGTGAAGTCGGCCGGCGCCGTGGTGCAGGAGTTCAAGGAAGAGTTTGCGGAGGCCGTCGAGCACATGAATGCGCTGGTGGCGGAGTGATGGACCCTCATGGTGAGGAGGCGCGCAAGCGCCGTCTCGAACCATGAGCGCCCGTGGCCTATCCTTCGAGACGCCTGCTTCGCAGGCTCCTCAGGATGAGGTCGGAGATCTCAGAGAGTGAAGAAGCAAGAACAATGACGACTGTTTCCCCAGACCGCATCCCCGTCATCGTCGGCGTCGGCGAGATTGTCGACCGTCCCAAGGAGATCACTGATGGCCTCGAGCCGCTCGATCTGCTCGAACAGGCGCTGCGGCGCGCGGAAGCAGACGCCGGTGCAAAGCTGCTGGGCGAGGTGCAGTCGCTTGACGTCGTGAACTTTCTGAGCTGGCGCTATCGCGATCCAGAAGCGCTGCTGGCACAGCGGCTCGGCATCTCGCCTTCGCATTGTTACTACGGCCCGGTCGGCGGCGAGAGCCCGATCCGCTATATTCACGAGGCTGCAAAGCGCATCGCGCGGGGCGAATGCACCGTGGCGGCCATCTGCGGCGCCGAGGCGCAATCGACGGCGACCAAGGCTGAGCGCGCCGGGACAAAGCTGCCATGGACGCCATTCGCACACGATGTCGAGGAGCCCAAGCGCGGGGCAGCGTTCCAGAAACCGCTGGCAGTGAAGCTCGGCGTGTTCCGCCCGGTCACCGTCTATCCGTTCTATGAGGCGGCTTCGTCGGCGCATTGGGGCCAGACGCCACGCGAGGCGATGGCTGAATCCGGCACGCTGTGGTCGCGCTACTCCGAAGCCGCGGCGCAAAATCCCACTGCCTGGCTGAAGCGGCGCTATGCGCCTGACGAAATCACGACGCCGACCGCGGACAACCGCCTGATCGCATGGCCTTACAATAAGCTGATGGTCGCCAATCCCAGCGTCAACATGGGCGGCGCGCTGCTGCTGACGAGCCTTGCCAAGGCGCGGGCGGCGGGCATTGCGGAGGGCAAGCTGGTCTATCCGCTCGGCGGCGCCTCGGCGGAGGAGCCGCGCGATTATCTCCTGCGCGACCAGTTCTACGAGAGCCATCCGCAGAACGCGGTCTTGAAGGCCGTGATGGATCTCGCCGGCGACGGCAAGAAGTTCGACGCCATCGAGCTCTACAGCTGCTTCCCGTGCGTTCCGAAGATGGCGCGACGCACGCTTGGCCTGGATGCCGACGTGCAGCCGACCGTGACCGGCGGCCTCACCTTCTTCGGCGCCCCGCTCAATACCTACATGACGCACGCGGCCTGCGCGATGGTGCGGCGCGTGCGCGACGGCGCCAAGCTCGGTCTGCTCTACGGCCAGGGCGGCTTCGTCACCAAGCACCATGCGCTGGTGGTGTCGAAGACGCCGCCGCGCGCGGCGTTGATGCAGGAGACGAGCGTGCAGGCGGAAGCCGACCGCAACAAGCGGGCCGTGCCGGAATTCGTCGCGGAGGCAACTGGCAAGGGCAAGGTCGAGAGCTTTACCGTGCTCTACGGCCGCGGCGGCGAGGTCGAGCATGGCGTGGTGATGCTGCGGACGGCAGACGATCGCCGCACGTTGGCGCGGATTCCAGCGAGCGACACGGCGACGCTGGCGCATCTGCTCAACATGGATCGCACGCCGGTGGGATCGGTCGGCGAGGTCACGATGGCGGCCGACGGCGTGCCGGAGTGGCGGGCGACGTAGCTCTCGTGTTCCGGGACGCGGTGCGGCATGCAAAGCGCGCTCCGCAGAGCCGGGACCCAGCAAGAAGCACGGTGCTTGAGGGGAGACGAGCCCCAGCTCAGCAGCGCTTGACTTCATGCTGCGCTGTGTCCGGGGCATGAGGCGCCCTAGCTTTTCGGTGCCTGCTTCTCCGACGCGGTCGCCGGCTTGGCCTTGGCGCCAACCACGCGCACTGCATCCCCATCCGACAGGCCGTCCGGCGGTGCCGTGATGACGCGGTCGTCCGCTGTAATGCCCGAAGCAAGTTCGATCTCGCGGCCGAGGTCGCGCGCGATGGTCACGGTCTTGAACCGTACCTTGTCGTCCGGGCTGACTGTCGCAACGCGCAGGCCGTTGCTATTGAAGATCAGCGCACTGGCGGGGATGCTGAGCGGCGCGGAGTCGCGCTGCAAGCTGAGCTTCACGCTGGCATAACCGCCGGGCATCAGCTCGCCGCTGGAATTGTCGAGCCCGAGCTGCATCCGCGTGGTGCCCGAGGCGACGTCGACGGCCTGGGAGGAGGCTTCCACGGTCGCCTGGAACGACCGGTTCGGATATTCCGGCAGCGTGATGGTGGCCTTGGCGCCGATCTTGATCGCCGGGACATAGTTCTGGGGCACGTTGACGTAAACACGCAGCTTGGTGATGTCGGAGACCACGAACATCGCCGGGCCCGCCCCGCCGCCGGCATTGATCAGCGCGCCGATGTCGGTGTCGCGGGCGGTGACGACGCCGTCGAACGGCGCGGTGATCTTCTTGTAGCCGGCCAGCGCTTCCAGCCGCTCGACGTTGGCCTGGCCCGAATGCACGGCAGCGTTCTTGTTGGAGAGATCGGCAGTGCGCTCGTCGATCTCCTGTGCCGAGACGAAGTTCGAGGCGACCAGCGTCTTGCGGCGGTTCAGCGTCGCTTCGGACAGCCTGGCGCTGGCCTGCTGGCTGGCGAGGTCGGCGCGGGCCTGCAAGAGCTGCTGATCGAGGTCTGGCGCCTCGATCTCGGCAATCACCTGCCCTGCCTTGACGCGGGCGCCGATATCGGCGCTCCAGCTCTTCAGGTAACCCGACACGCGCGCGAAGATCGGCGCGCGGTAGTAGGCCTCCAGCCGGCCCGGCAGATCGATGGTGGCGTTGAGGGCCTTGGCGTTGGGCTGGGTCACCGCAACGCTCGGAATGGCCTGATCATGGGTCCATTCCTTCAGCTTGGAGCCCTGCTCCTCGCGGGCACGGATGCCCGTGCCCACCACGAGGCCTGCCGCAATCAGCGCCACCACGCCGAAGATGCCCAATTTCCGGTGCGAGACCGGGGAGCGAGTTTCAGTGGGCGACATGCGCAGTCTCCAATGGGGCGGCGGCTTTGGCGCCTTGTTTCTTGTGTACCATGCTGAACACCACGGGAACAAACATCAGCGTGGCGAAGGTTGCAAAGATCAGGCCGCCGATCACGGCGCGGCCGAGCGGCGCATTCTGCTCACCGCCCTCGCCGAGGCCCAAGGCCATCGGCGCCATGCCGATGATCATGGCGAGCGCGGTCATCAGGACGGGGCGGAAACGGACGAAACCGGCTTCCAGCGCAGCGGCGACGGGATCGCCGAGCTCCTCGTAGCGTTCACGCGCGAAGGAGATCACGAGCACGCTATTGGCGGTGGCAACGCCCATGCACATGATGGCACCGGTGAGCGCCGGCACCGACAGCGTGGTCTCCGTCATGAACAGCATCCAGACGATGCCCGCGAGCGCGGCCGGCAGCGCCGTGATGATGACGAAGGGATCGGACCAGGACTGGAAGTTCACGACGATCAGGAAATAAATCAGCACGACGGCGCCAAGCAGGCCGAACAGCAGACCAGTAAAGGCGCTGTTCATGGTCTGCACCTGACCGAGCAGCACCACGGACGAGCCCTTCGGCACCTCCTTTGCGGTGTCCGCGATCAGCTGACGGATGTCGGCCGCGACCGCCCCGAGATCGCGGCCGGACGTGGTCGCGAAGATCTGCACCATCGACTGAATGTCGTATTGCGAGACCACCGCGCTCGAGGTCGAGCGCTTGATATCGGCGATGCCGCCGAGGATCGGCGATTGCGCATTGCCGGTCGCGGTGATCGGCAGCGTCTGGAGCGCGCTGAGCGAGTCGATCTGGTATTGCGGCGTCTGCATCACGATCGAGTACGACACGCCGTTGTCGGGGTTGAGGTAGTAGGTCGGCGCGACCTGCGAGGAGCCGGCGAGATTGACGACGAGGCTGTTGGTGACGTCCCGTTCGGTCAGACCGACATATTGCGCGCGGGTGCGATCAACATCGATGTTGAATGTCGGATTGTTCGGCGATTGCTGGATGCGCGCATCGGCAACGCCGGGAATCTTGCGGACCTTGGCCAGCAGGTTATTGACGTAAGCGAAATTGGCGCTGACATCGGCGCCGCGGATCTGGAGGTCGATCGGCGCCGGCGCGCCAAAGTTCAGGATCTGGCTGACGATGTCGGCGGGCAGGAACGCGAAGCTGACGCCGGGGAACAATCGCGGCAGCTGCTCACGCAGCACGCGTACATGCTCTTCGGTCGGCTTGTGGCCTTCTTTCAGCTTGATCTGGATGTCGCCGTCCTGCGGGCCGATCACGCCGGTGTTGTTGTAGGTCATGTTGATGCCGGAGATCGGCATGCCGATGTTGTCGGTCATGGTCTCGATCTCGCCCGGGATCAGCTTGCGGACTGCCTTCTGCACGTCGGCGAGCTGGTTGGCGGTCTCCTCGACGCGGGTGCCGACCTGGGTGCGGACATGCATCAGGATGTTGCCGGCATCGACCGCGGGGAAGAAGTTGCGCCCGAGGAACGGCACCAGGGCAAAGGACGCGCCGACCACGCAGAGGAAGCCGATCACGAACACCGCACGATGCGCCAGCGCGAGGCCGAGCAAACCACGATAGAAGCCGCGAATGCGCTCGAACCGCGCCTCGAAGCCGCGCTGGAACCAGACGAAGGGATTGCGCGACTTCGGCAGCCCGCCCTCGTGATGGACATGCGCCTGCAGCAGGTAGTTCGCCATGGTCGGCACCAGCGTGCGCGACAGGATGAACGACCAGATCATCGCGAACATCACGGCTTCGGCCATCGGCACGAACAGGAAGCGCGCGACGCCGGTGAGGAAGAACATCGGCACGAATACGATGCAGATGCAGAGCAGCGACACAAAGGCCGGCGTCACGATCTGGTTGGCACCGTCGAGGATCGACTGTTCGACCGGCTTGCCCTGCTCCAGATGGTAATTGATGTTCTCGATCGTGACCGTGGCGTCGTCGACGAGAATGCCGACGGCGAGCGCAAGGCCGCCGAGTGTCATGATGTTCAGCGTCTCACCGATCGCCGACAGCATGATGATGGCGCCCAGCACCGACAGCGGGATGGAGACCGCGATGATGATGGTCGAGCGCCAGCTGCCGAGGAACAACAGGATCATGACGCTGGTGAGCAGCGCCGCGATCACGCCTTCGAAGGCAACGCCCTGGATCGCGCCGCGGACGAACACCGATTGATCACCGATGAAGCCGATCTTCAGTGCGTCGGGCAGCTGGTCCTTGACCTCGATGACCTTCTGCTTGATGCCGGCGATGATATCGAGTGTCGAGGTCGCGCCCGCCTTCAGCACCATCATCAGCACCGAGCGGTTGCCGTCGACATGGACGATGTTGGTCTGCGGCGGATTGCCATCGCGCACGCTCGCGACGTCGCGGACGTAGACCATCGCGCCGTTGACGGTCCTGATCGGCAGATTGCCGAGCTCGTCGATCCGGAGCGGCGAGTTGTTGAGCTGGATGTTGTATTCGAACTGGCCGATCTTCTGGGTGCCGACCGGCGTGATGAGGTTCTGGGCGGCGAGCGCGTTGGCAACGTCCTGGCCCGAGAGGCCGCGGGCCTGGAGCGCGGTCGGATCGAGGTCGATCTGAACCTGGCGCTGCTTGCCGCCGAACGGGTACGGGATCGCCGCCCCCGGAACAGTGACCAGCGGCGTGCGAAGCTGATTGATGCCGATATCGGCGAGGTTCTGCTCGGTGAGGCCTTCACCCGACAGCGCCACCTGGATGATCGGAACGGTGGAGGCGGAGTAGTTCAGGATCAAGGGCGGCGTCGCGCCAGGCGGCATCTGCTTGAGCAGCGTCTGCGAGATGGCGGTGACTTGCGCGTTCGCGGTACGGATATCGACGTTGGGCTGGAAGAAGATCTTGATGATGCCGAAACCGTTATAGGAATTGGCAGTGATGTGCTCGATATCGTTGACCGTCGTCGTCAGCGCGCGCTGGAACGGCGTCGTAATGCGGCCGGACATCTGGTCGGGCGGCAGGCCGGTGTACTGCCAGACCACGCCGATCACGGGAATGCGAATGTCCGGGAAGATATCAGTCGGTGTCCGCAGCGCCGCCAGCGGCCCAATGATCAGCAGCAGCAGCGCGAGCACGACGAAAGTATAGGGCCGGCTCAGGGCAATACGGACCAGAGCAATCATGCGCCAGGCAATTCCAGGTCAAGCAAGAATGTGGAAATCCGCCCCCGGGGCGACCCCCATCTCCCTTTACCCGAGCGCCGCCGGAAACGCTAACCTCCGGCGGCCTTCGCGCATTCACTTCCCTGCTACCGCACTGCGAAATCTACATCGCAGCCATGCGGCCGCGTGCCTCAGGCGGCGCGCACGTCGGACAGGAACTTGCCGACTTCATTCTTCAGCCGGTTCGAATCGTTCGACAGCATCTGCGCCGCCGAGAGCACCTGCGAGGAGGCCGTGCCGGTCTCGGTCGCGCCGCGCTGCACGTCGGTGATGTTGGCGGAGACCTGCTGGGTGCCCTGCGCCGCCTGCTGCACGTTGCGCGCGATCTCCTGGGTTGCCGCGCCCTGCTCTTCCACGGCCGCCGCGATCGCCGACGAGATCTCCGACAGGCGCTCGATGGTCGAGGAGATCTCCTTGATGGCGCCGACTGAATCGTTCGTCGCCGCCTGGATGCCGGATATCTGCTGGCCGATCTCGCCGGTCGCCTTCGCTGTCTGCTCGGCCAGCGCCTTCACCTCGGAGGCGACCACCGCAAAGCCGCGGCCGGCTTCACCGGCGCGCGCGGCCTCGATAGTGGCGTTCAGCGCCAAGAGATTGGTCTGGCCGGCGATGGTGTTGATGAGCTCGACGACGTCGCCGATGCGGGACGCCGCTTTGGACAGTTCGCTGACGCGCTCGGTGGTCGCGCGCGCCTGGCCGACGGCGTCGCCCGCCATCCGCGCCGATTCCTGCACCTGACGGCTGATCTCACCGACTGACGAGGCCATCTCCTCGGTCGCCGAGGCCACCGACTGCACGTTGGTCGAGGCTTCCTCCGAAGCTCCGGCAACTGTGGTCGCCAGCCGCTGCGAGCGGTCGGCCGTCGAGGTCAGCGTCGAGGCGGAGGCTTCGAGCTGGGTCGAGGCCGACGAGACGGTCTGGACGATCTCGCCGATCATCGTTTCGAATTCGCGGGTGATGCTGTCGACGCGGCGGCCGCGCTCGATCTTGGCTTCGGCGTCGGCCGCGGCAGCTTCGTCCGCCGCCCTCTTGGCGATCAGCGCCTCCTTGAAGACCTAGAGCACATCGGCCATGGCGCCGATCTCGGTCTTCTCGCCGCGATGCGGGACTTCGGCACTGAGGTCACCCTTGCCCAGCGCCTGCATGGGATCGGTGATGGAGCTGATGCCCCGGGAGACGTCACGAACAAGATAAAAACTGACGCCGATACCAATGACGACCGCCGCACCGAGAATGAGTGAGACCAGCATGAAGGCATGATTCATAGCTGTCGTCAGCGTCTCGCGCGGCCTGATCCGCGCCCTTGGTGTTGAGCTCGATGTCCCGCCTCAAAATCTCGTCCGCCTGCAGCCCGATCTTGTTGACCGTCTTGCTGTTCAACTCGTGCGCTTCGTGCGGAATCTTGCCGGCCTCCTTGCGCGACAGGGCCATCACCTCCTGTGTGCCCTTCTTGTAGTCTTCCCACAGCTTGGACCACTCGCTGTAGAGCGCCCGTTCCTCAAGCGACGTGATCATGGCTTCATACGACTGCCGAAGCTTGGTATTCGCCTCGATCACGGTCCCAAGCGTTTTTTCCGCCGCCAGCTTCTCTTCCAACGTTTCGGACAGCATGTGCTCGCGGATCACGTTGCGATAGGTGATCACGCCGGCGCGCAGTTCGCCCAGCACGCGCACGCTGGGCATCCAGTTCGTGGTGATGTCGACGGTGTTGGCATTCATCGACCGCATCTTCATGACGGCGAGCAGACCCATGCCGGTCATTGCGACCAGCAGGAATGCCACGACACTGATGATCTTGGCGCGGATGGAAATAGTGGCGAACATGAACTGGGTCTCTTTGTGCTGGCCGGTGCGCGTCCGGGAACTACGAATCAAACAAAAGGAGCAGCACCGACATCCGACACCAGAGCACCTGCGCAGATGTTAACTACGACTCCGTACGAGTACGGAAAGCCGAAAGAAATGAACAGGCAGCTAACAATGCTCTGCGCTCAGCGCATGAGCTTAAGCGCGTCCGTGAAAAACTCCGGGCCACCGAAATTTCCGGACTTTAGCGCAAGCAGCATCTCGCCTGTCTCTGCACCGACCGCGCGCAACACCGGGACACCCGCCGCGATTTCCACTCCTACGAGAAATCCGGGAATCCTCAACCGGTCGACCACGGAGCCTGACGTCTCGCCACCCGCGACGATCAAGCGCCGAACGCCCGCCTGCACCAGGCCTTCGGCAATGTCGGCCATGGCCTGCTCGATGGCATGCCCGGCCGCATCGCGGCCGTGACGCGCCTGAACGGCGGCAACGGCTTCCGGTGTCGCGCTCGAGGCGATCAGGACAGGGCCATCCGCCAGCCGCGGTCTCGCCCAGGCCAGCGCCCGCTGCGCTTCGCCGCCCCCCGCGACGATCTGCTCGGGATCAAGATGTAACACCGGCATGACACGCTCGGCATTGGCGATCTGCTGAAGCGTTGCCTGGGAGCAGCTTCCGGCAAGGCAGGCCGCCGGCCCGCCAACCGCGGCGCCCGTCCCGCCTGCCGCCGTCGACTTGACCTTGCCTGTCGACACCAGCGCACGAGCGAGGCCAAGGCCGATGCCGGAGGCGCCGACCGAGAGCCGATGTTCGGCGGCGACGAGGCCGATCGTCTCGAGGTCGCGGTCGAACACGGCGTCGATGATCGCGGCACCGATGCCCTTGTCCGCGAGTTCGGCCAGGCGCGCCCGCACGGCGTCTGCACCGCGCGAGACTGTGGCGAGATCGACGAGGCCGATTTGCGTCTTGCTCTGGCGCGCCAAGACGCGCACCAGGTTGGAATCGTGCATCGGGTTGAGCGGATGGTCCTTCAGCGGGCTCTCGTTCAGCGGCACGGCGCCGACGAAGAGGTTGCCCTGGTAGACGGTGCGTCCTGTTTCCGGAAAGGCCGGCGTCACCAGCACGGCGCTTTCGCCGCATTCGGCGCGCAAGGCGTCCATCACCGGCCCGATATTGCCGGCATCGGTGGAATCGAAGGTCGAACAGATCTTGAACAGCACGTGGCCCGCGCCGCGGCCGCGCAACCATGTCTCCGCCGCGCGTGAGCGCGACACGGCAACGCTGGCGTCGATCGAACGGCTCTTCAGTGACACCACGACGGCGTCGACCTCGGGCAGCGCGAGATCGTTCGCGGGCACACCGATCGTCTGCACGGTACGCAGGCCCGCTCGCGTCAGCGTATTGGCGAGGTCGGAGGCGCCGGTGTAGTCGTCGGCGATGCAGCCCAACGCAAGTATCACGGCTTCACTCCCGCGTAAGGCTCGAACCAGGCGAGCCCATCCGTTGTCTTGCCGCGCGGATTGTATTCGCAGCCGACGAAGCCGGCATAGCCGAGCCGGTCGAGCTCAGTGAACAGGAACGGATAGTTCAGCTCCTCGCCGTCAGGCTCGTTGCGCGAGGGGATGCTGGCGATCTGGATGTGGCCGATGATCGGCATCATCTCGCGCAGCCGCATGGTGACGTCGCCGTGGATGATCTGGCAGTGATAGATGTCGAACTGGAGTTTTAGGTTCGGCAGCCTCAACTCCTGGATCAGGTCGCGGGCGAAGCCGAAATCGTTGAGGAAGTAGCCGGGCACGTTGCGTGCATTGATCGGTTCGATCACGATATCGATGCCGTGCGGCGCGAAGAACTCCGCGGCCCACGTCACCGATTTGTAGAAGGCCTCGATCGCGACGCGCTCGCCCCGATTGGCGATGCCGGCCATCAGGTGCAGGCGCTTGACGCCAGTCGCCTGGGCGTACGGCAATGCCCTCCCCAGGCTCGCCTTCAGATCGGAGAACCGCGCCGGTAACGCGGCAAAACCCTTGTCGCCGGCATTCCAGTCGCCCGGCGGCAGGTTGAACAGCGCCTGGGTCAGACCGTTGCGCTTGAGCCGCTCGCCGACCGCCTCGGCCGGATGCTCATAGGGAAAGAGAAACTCGACTGCGGTGAAGCCCGCTTGCGCGGCGGCATCGAAGCGGTCGAGGAACGGCACCTCGGTGAACATCATCGAGAGATTGGCGGCAAAACGGGGCATCGGAATCCTCTCAGCTCTACTTGTCGCCGGGCAGCTTGACGCCGGTGACCTGCGCATACATCCGCGCCACCGAAGCGTCGTCGTCACGGCCCATGCCCGCGGCTGACGTCATCAGAAACATCTGGAGCGCGGCGGCGGAGACCGGCACCGGGAATCTGGCGCTGCGCGCCATGTCCTGGATGATGCCGAGGTCTTTGACGAAGATCTCGACCGCGCTGCGCGGCGTGTAGTCGCCATCGAGCACGTGCGGCATCCGGTTCTCGAACATCCAGGAATTGCCGGCGGAGGCTGTGATCACCTCATAGACTTTGCGAATGTCGAGGCCCTGCTTGGCCGCGAACGCCATCGCTTCGCTGGCGGCGGCAATGTGCACGCCAGCGAGGAGCTGGTTGATCATCTTGAACGCGGCGCCCTGCCCTGCGGCGTCACCGAGCTCATAGACCTTTGCGGCCATGGCATCGAGAGCTGGACGCGCCTTGGCAAAAGCGGTGGAGCTACCGGACGCGAGGATGGTCAGCTCGCCTTGCGCGGCGCGCTGCGCCCCACCGGAGATCGGCGCATCCAGATAATGCCGGCCGGTCGCCTCAAACTGCTTGGCAAGACGCCGCGCGACATCCGGGTCCATGGTGGCCGAGGATATGAAGACGCTGCCCTTCGGCATGGTCTCGGCGGCGCCATCCTTGCCGAACAGGATGGCTTCGGTCTGGGCAGCGTTGACCACGACGCTGACGACGATGTCGGCGTCCTTGGCAGCGTCAGCCGGCGTCTTGGCGCCCGCGCCGCCGTCCTCCACGAAACGCGCGACGGCATCGTCGGAGACGTCGCACCCGGTGACGGCATGGCCGGCGCGTTTCAGCGAGGTCGCCATGCCAAAGCCCATCGAGCCGAGCCCGATCACGACGATGCGCTGATTTTGTGACGTGGAGGCGGACATGCAACTGACCCTTGCGAACGTTTCCCGGACCGCCGCCCTTTGCGGCGGCTCGGCGAACCGATAACACGGCTTGGCCGCGCTGCCAAAGCGTGAGACAAGCAGGCATGACGGCCATGAGCAACGAGACACGGCTGCGCGAGGATATCTGCCGCTTCGGGCGGTCGCTGTTCGAGCGCGGGCTGACGCCGGGCTCCTCCGGCAATATCAGCGTCAGGCTGGACGGCGGCGGTTGGCTGGTGACGCCGACCAACGCCTCGCTTGGCTTCCTCGATCCGGCGCGGCTGTCGCGGCTCGACGATCAGGGCCGGCTGGTTTCGGGCGATGCGCCGACCAAGGAAGTTCCGCTGCACACTGCGCTCTACGACACGCGCGGGAGCGCGCGCGCGATCGTGCACCTGCACTCGACCCATTCGGTTGCGCTCTCGATGCTGCCCGACATCGACCCGCGCGCCGCGCTGCCGCCGATGACGGCCTATTATCTAATGAAATGCGGCGCCACCGCGCTCGTGCCGTATTATCGCCCTGGCGATCGTGCGGTCGCGGATGCGATCAAAGGGCTGGCGGGGAAATATTCATCGGTGCTGCTCGCCAATCACGGCCCGGTCGTCGCCGGCGACACGCTGGAAGCGGCCGTGTTTGCGACCGAGGAGCTGGAGGAGACGGCGAAGCTGTATCTGTTGCTGCGCGGGATGAACCCACGATACCTCTCGCCGGATCAGGTGACGGATCTGGTGAAGGTGTTTGGAGTGACGCTGCCGGAGCATAGGGATGGGCATTAGTGTCGTGCGGTCATCGGCGCCCTAACGCCGCCTCACCCAGCGCTGTCATTCCCCGCGAAGGCGGGGAATCTAGTACGCCGCGGCTTGTCCGTATTTCACTGACGCCTCTGGAATACTGGATCGCCCGCCTTCGCGGGCGATGACACCGAGTGTGCGGAGCGTGAATGCCGCACACGCCACAGTTACAGCCCCAGATACGCCTTGCGGACGGCCGGATTGCCTTTGATCTCCGCGGCCGCACCCTGCATCAGCACGCGGCCGGTTTGCAGGATGTAGGCGCGATCGGCGATCTCGAGGCACTCGGCCATGCGCTGCTCGACGATCAGCACGGTCATGCCGGCATCGCGGATGCGCTTCACGGCCTGAAAGATCTCGTCGACCAGCTTCGGCATGATACCCTGCGAAGGCTCGTCCAGCATCAACAGCCGCGGACGCGTCATCAGAGCGCGGCCGATCGCGAGCATCTGCTGTTCGCCACCGGAGAGCGTCTCGGCGCGCTGCTCCAGGCGTTCGGCCAGACGCGGGAAAAGCTGGAAGACGAGATCGAGCGGCTCCTCACGGTTCGCCTCGCCGCGATAGAGATAGCTGCCGAGGCGCAGATTGTCGCGCACCGACAGACGGGGGAACAAGCGGCGGTTCTCGGGCACATAGGCAATGCCGGTGGCCGTGATGTGATGCTGCGCCATGCCATCGAGACGCTTGCCGTCGAATGTCACCGTGCCCGAACGCGGCCGCTCGGCGCCGGCAATGGACTTGAGCAGCGTCGACTTGCCCGCGCCATTGGCACCGGCAACGCAGACGATCTCGCCCTTCTGAACCTCGATCGAGACCGCGGAGATCGCGACCAGGCCCTGGTAGGCGGTCGTGACTTCACGCACCGACAGCATGACGATCTCCCAGATATGCGCTGATCACCTTGGGATCGCGGACGACCTCAGCAGGCTTGCCTTCGACCAGCACCTTGCCGAGGTCGAGCACGATGGCGCGATCGACCAAAGGCATCACGATCTCCATGACGTGCTCGACCATCAGCACGGTGATGCCGGCATCGCGCACCTTGCGCACCAAGGCGACGCCAGTCTGCGCCTCGGTCGGCGTGAGGCCGGTGAGGACTTCGTCGAGCAGCAGCAGCTTTGGCTCGGTTGCCAGCGCACGCGCGACTTCGAGGCGGCGCTTCTCGGCCGGCACGAGGTCGCTTGCGAGCACATCGGCGCGCGCGGCAAGGCCGGTGAATTCGAGCACCTCATGCGCCTTGCGGCGCGCCTCACGCATCACGGTGTTGCGAACCAAGGCGCCGACGATGACGTTGTCGATGACCGTCATGGTCTCAAAGCTCTTGACCACCTGGAAGGTGCGCCCGATGCCGCGCTGGCAGCGCTCGGCCGCCGGCATGCGGGTAACATCCTCGCCGTCGAACCAGATCGAGCCTTGCGTCGGCGGCAGCACCCCCGCGATGAGATTGAACAGCGTCGACTTGCCGGCGCCGTTCGGGCCGATCAGGCCGACGATCTCGCCGCGGCCGACCGAGATCGAGACATCGCTGTTGGCGACGAGCCCGCCAAAACGCTGCCAGACGCCACGGGTTTCGAGGAGCGCGGTCATCGTGTGGCCCCCTTCGCCTTGGTACGTGAGAGCAGGCTCACCAGACCCTGCGGCAACGCCAGCGAGATCAGCACGATCAGGGTGCCGTAGACGATGAGGTCGACGCCGCGCCCGGAACCGCCGATATAGGAGCGCGTCAGCTCCGTCATCGGGATCAGGATGGCGGCCCCCAACACCGGCCCCCAGAGGGTACCGATGCCACCGAGCACGGCCGGCAGTGCCATCAGCAGCGAGAACTGGAAGCCCATCACGCTCTCAGGATCGATATAGGCAAGGAACTGCGCATAGAATGCGCCGCCGATGGCGACGAGGAAGGCGGAGACGGCTGCCGCGCCCATCTTGGAGTTGAACACGACGACGCCGAGGCTTTCGGCCGCCTCCGGGTTGTCCTTCACCGCGCGCCACCAAAAGCCCCATTTGGAGTCCTCCAGCCACCAGGTGACGAACCAGGCGAGGCAGCACAATGCCAGCGCGAAATAAAAGTATGGCAGTTTGGTGCGCAGAAACTGGAATTTCAGCCAGCTGTCGCCGCGGATCGGAATGGTGATCCCCATCGCCGCTCCCGCCCACTCCCAGTTCTGGAACAGCAACAGGCCGATCTCGGCAATGACGATGGTCGCGATCACGAAGTAATGGCCGCGCAGGCGAAAGAAGGGATAGCCGAGCCCCATCGCGATCAGGGCGGCAATCACGCCGCCGCCGAGCATGCCGAACCAGGGCAGCACGCCGAACTTGGTGAACAAGAGTTCGGTGGTGTAGGCGCCGATGCCGAAATAGAGCGCGTGTCCCAGCGAGATCTGTCCGCAATAGCCGGAGAGGATGTTCCAACTCTGCGACAGCGCCGCATACATCAAGGTCAGGATGAGGATGTTCTGAACGTAGACGTCCTTGACGAGCAACGGCGCCAGCGCTGCGAGCCCGGCCAATACTGCGGCAATGATGAGGTCGCGGCGGCGCCGCGCGGCAAATTTATTGTCCATCACATCGACCCGAACAGGCCACGCGGCCGGATGAAGACGACGAGCAGGTAGACGGCGTAGATGCCGACCGACTTCAGCGAGGGCGGCAGCACCAAGGCGGTGACGGCCTCCACGAGGCCGACAATGATCCCGCCGGCAAAGGCCCCAAACACGCTGCCGAAGCCGCCCAGCGCCACCGTAACATAGGCGATCAGCGCGAAGGACGCGCCGACATCGGGGTAGATGTAGAAGAACACCGCCATGATGGCGCCGGCAAGACCGACCAGCGCGGCGCCAAGGCCCCAGCCCAGCGCAAACACGCGGTTCTTGTCGATGCCGACGAGAGCCACCGCGCCGGGATCCTCACGCGTCGCTTCCAGCGCGCGGCCGAAATCGGTCCGATTGATGAAGAAATAGAGTCCGGCGAAAGCGAGAATCGAGACCAGCGCGCCGATCAGCTGCGGCTCCGGCAGGAAGATGCCGGCGACCGAGATGGTCTTGCCGCCGAGCCAAGACTGCGGAATGCTGCGATAATCCGGCGTGAAGAAGAACTGCGCCAGGCCGCGCATCACGATGGCAAGGCCGAAGGTGGAGAAGATCTGCACCATGCCGGCATTGGCTTTGGCCCGCATGGCGAAGCGGACAATCAATAGATAGACCACCGCTCCGAACACGAACAGCGCCGCGGCGACCAGCGGCGCCGACAAAAGGGGATCGATGGCGAAGAACGCGAACAGGAAGAAGCTCACATACATCGCGATCATCAGGAACTCGCCATGAGCGAAGTTCACGACGTCCATCAGGCCGAAGATCAGCGCGAGGCCGACCGCGATCAGTCCATAGAGCAGGCCCATGAGCAGGCCGCTCGCGAGACTTTGGATAATGGCTTGGGCTGTCACCTCTGATCCCCCGTTCGAAACGTCATCGTTTGCTCCGTCATTGCGAGCGAAGCGAAGCAATCCAGAATCTCACCGCCGAGGCAGTCTGGATTGCTTCGTCGCTACGCTCCTCGCAATGACGAGGCATTCACGACGACCTCGATCTTCTGTCCTGCTTCAGCAGCGTCTTACTTCATCGGCCAGATCGCCTCGGCGATCGCGGCCTGCGGCGGGAAGATGGTGACGAACTTGCCGCCAACATATTGCAGCAGCACCGGGTCGGCGTCGTTGTTCTGGCCCATCTCGTCGAACTTGACCCGCTTCCAGGGCATGATGGTCTGCTCGCCCGGGATGTCGGTCGCCGCCAGCGCATCGCGAATCTTCTCGCCGTCGGTCGACTTGGCGCGGCTGATGGCATCGGCGAGGATGATCAGGCCCATGAACTGGCGCGAGGTGAGGTCGTTGAAGTCCTTGCCCGACTTCGCCTTGAACATCTCGTTGATCTTGCCGACCATCGGGCGCTTCTGCGCGAGGTCGAGCGAGAAGGTGCCGCGCGAGATCACGCCTTCGACTTTGTCGCCGACGGCATCATAAAGCGCCTTCTCGGAGAAGCCGGCATCCTGCGCCACGATCGCGTTCGGCTTGTAACCGAGCTCGGCCATGGTCTTGACCAAGAGGATGCCGTCGGTGGTGTAGCTCGACGGCATCAGCACGTCGGCATTGGCGGTCTTGAGCTGCTGCACCTCGGCCGAGAGCGAGGGCGAGTTGGCACGGTACTTGATGTCGGTGACGATTTTGTAGCCGCGCTCGCCGGCGATCTTGGCCTGGGCGTTGCCGGAGTCGGTGCCGAAGATGGTGTCCTCGTGGAACAGCGAAAGCGTCTCGATCTTGGTGCCCTTCTTCTTCATGGCATCGAAGAAGTCGAACATCGCGGCCGAGTACATCTCGTCATGCGGCGCGGCACGGAAGTAATATTTCAAGCCGCGGCGATGCAGGCTCGGCGAGGAATTGTCGGCGGAGACGAACGGGATCTGGTAGCGCTCGCAGATCTGGCTGACAGTGACGGCGACCGCGCTCTGATAGGTGCCGATGATGGCGGCGACCTTTTCCTGCGTGATCAGGCGCTCGGCCTCGGCACGCCCCTTCTGCGGATCGGCCTGGTGGTCGGCGAACACGAGGCGGACCTTGGCGCCGCCGAGGCCCGGCAGGCCTTCACCTTTCGCCAGCGGCAGGTCGAAATTGGTGTCCTTGTTGATGACTTCGAGCGCGGTTTCATAGGCCTTCTGCGCATCGACGCCCTGCTGCGCGCTGCCGCCGGAGAACGGATAGATCACGCCGATCACGACTTCCGAGGTCTGTGCGCGCGCTGCCAGCGGCACCAGCGCGGCCGTAGCGGTAGCTCCTAACAACACGTCGCGGCGAGAGATCGTCATGGCAAAGTTCCCTGTACTGAATTTCGACTGATCGAATGAAGTGATTGATGGATGCGGTAAAGCCTGAACAAGCAGCATACGCTGCCCATTAAATCACGGCCATGGTCCTGTTCTTGAGATCCGTCACCAGCATCAGGCCGGGCGAATGCGTGATCGCGAACGGCAGTTTGGCGGCATTGATCACCGATTGCGGCGTCACGCCGCAAGCCCAGAACACCGGGATCTCGTCATCGGCGACCGGAACGGGATCACCGTAGTCAGGCTTGGCAATGTCCTTGATGCCGATCAGATGCGGATGGCCGAGATGCACCGGCGCACCGTGCACGGCGGGATATCGCGAGGTGATCTGCACCGCGCGGATCACGTCCGCCGGCTTGAACGGACGCATCGACACCACCATCGGGCCGGCAAAGGGGCCAGCCTCGCCGCAAGCGATGTTGGTGCGGTACATCGGCACGCGCACGTTCTGTTCGATGTGACGGATCGGCATTCCCTCCTCGAGCAGCGCCTCTTCGAACGAGAAGGAGCAGCCAAGCACGAAGGTCACGAGATCGTCGCGCCAGTAGCTCTTCACGTCGGTCGGCTCGTCGACGATCTCGCCGTCACGCCAGACGCGGTAGCGCGGCACGTCGGTGCGGATGTCGAGATCAACGCCGAGCGAGGGGATGTGCGGGCTGCCGACGTCGGACATGCCGATGATCGGGCACGGCTTCGGATTGAGCTGGCAGAAGCGGTGAAAGGCGCTGGCATATTCCGCCGGGAGGATTGCCAGATTGCCCTGGACGAAGCCGGGCGCAACGCCGGCGGTGGAGGCGACCTGCCCTTCGCGATAGGCAAGCCGCGCCTTGCGGCTCGGGAGCGTGTCGGGCGTTTCAGTTTGCTGCGCTGCCACCAAAACAGTCATGGGATCGACCTGCCTATAAACTCGACAAAGACAAGCCAACACCAAGCATGCTATAAAGTCTAATCGTCGTTTCTAATCAAACTCGATAAATTTTCTTTATCGAATGGGAAGATCCTTCCAATGCTGGACTTCAGATCGATCGAGACATTTCTCTGGGTTGTGAAGCTCGGCAGCTTTCGGGGCGCCGCGCAACGGCTCAACACGACCCAGCCGGCGATCTCCCAGCGCATCGCCCAGCTCGAGCGCGAGATGGGCGTAAAGCTCCTCAACCGCGATCATCGCGTGGCCTCGCCGACCCCGAGCGGCCGGCAGATGATGGTCTATGCGGAGAAGCTGATCGGGCTGCGCGCCGCGATGATGGCGGAGATCGGCGACCGTTCGGCGATGCGCGGCGTGATGCGACTCGGCGTCGCCGAGACCATCGTGCACACTTGGCTGCCCCGCCTGGTGAAGAGCATGAACGAGGTCTATCCGAACCTGTCGCTGGAGATCGAGGTCGACATCACGCCGAACCTCACCGCGCGTCTGCTCGCACAGGAGATTGAGCTGGCGTTCGTCGTGGGACCGCTGTCCGCTTCCGGCGTGCACAACCGCGTGCTCGCCGATTATCCGATCGGTTTCCTCGCCAGCCCCTCGCTCGGCCTCGGCAAGGGGCCGGTGACGCCGGCGGAGCTCGCGCGATTTCCGATCATTACCTTCCCGCGCAAGACCAAGCCTTACGAGGTCGTGCGCGAGGTGTTCGACCGGCCCGAGCTGCCGCCAATCCGACTGCATGCCTCCGCCTCGCTGGCCACGGTCATCCACATGGCGGTCGAAGGGCTCGGCATCGCCGTGATCCCCGACGCCATCGTCGAGAACGAACTCGCCGACGGGAGGCTGCAACTGCTCGACACCGATCTCGCGATCGCGCCGCTGACCTTCACCGCGAGCTGGCTCGCCTCGCCCGACGTCGTGGCTATCGAGCGCGTCGCGGAGCTGGCGCGGCAGATTGCGCAGAGCAGCCTCGCGGTTGACGCGCCCGCGCTGGCGCGTCATTGAAAAAGGCGCCGGACAATTGAGAGACTGACCGCATGAGCCGAGCCGCCACCAACCTGCAGATCGATCCCGTCCGCCTCTGGGGCTCCATCCACGAGACCGCGCAGTTCGGCGCGACGGCCAAGGGTGGCGTGCGGCGGCTGACGCTCAGCTCCGAGGACAAGCAGGTCCGCGATTGGTTCCGCAAGGCCTGCGAAGACGCGGGCCTGGAGGTGCATGTCGATGCGCTCGGCTCGATGTTCGGCCTGCGCAAGGGGCGCGACATGACAAAGCCGCCCGTCGGCATCGGCTCGCATCTCGACACCCAGCCGACCGGCGGCAAGTATGACGGCATTTTGGGTACGCTCGGCGCACTGGAAGTGATCCGCACGCTGAACGATGCCGGCATTGAGACGGAAGCGCCGATCTGCATCGTCAACTGGACCAACGAGGAAGGCTCGCGCTTCGCACCGGCGATGATGGCGTCTGGCGCCTATGTCGGCGATTTCACCACCGATGACATTTTGTCGCGCAAGGACGCTGAAGGCATGACCGTCAGGCAGGCGCTCGACGGCATCGGTTATCGCGGCGACAAGCCGGTCGGTTTCCAGAAGCTCCGCTGCTTCGTCGAATTGCACATCGAGCAGGGCCCGATCCTGGAGGCCGAAGGCAAGACCATCGGCGTGGTCGATTCCGGCCAGGGCGTGCTGTGGTACGACGGCAAGATTTCCGGCTTCGAGAGCCATGCAGGCTCGACACCGATGCCGCTGCGGCGCGACGCGCTGGCGACACTGTCGGAGATCGTGCTGGCGATGGAGGCGATTGCGAAGAAACATGGTCCGAACGCGGTCGGCACCATCGGCGAGGCCGTGATCGCAAATCCCTCGCGCAACGTCATTCCCGGCGAGATCGCCTTCACCATGGATTGCCGCAGCGCGGATGGCGCCATTATGAACGCGCTCGATCGCGATTTGCGCGCCGCGATTGCCGAGATCGCTGCGCGCCGCAAGGTCGAGGTCAAGGTCGACCTGGTCTGGCGCAAGCCGCCGACGCATTTCGATCCCAAGCTGATTGCGACGGTCGAGAACGCGGCGAAGATGCTCGGCTATTCCTCTCGCCGCATCACCTCCGGGGCTGGCCACGACGCCTGCAACCTCAACACCGTCATGCCGGCGGCTATGGTGTTCGTGCCCTGCAAGGACGGCATCAGCCACAACGAATTGGAGGATGCCACGCAAGCGGACTGTGCCGCGGGGACCAACGTGCTCATGCACACCGTGCTGGCGATCGCCGGCGTCGCGTCCTGACCGGAGAGAACCATGCGCGGAGTTTTCGTCGACGCCAATGAAACGCTGGCGGTGATCATGGAGCGGCTGGAGAAGCCCGGCGATCCCAAAGTGCGGATCCACAGGAATCCTGATATCAAGCCGGAGCAATATCCGGAGATTCTCGACGGCGCCGAAATCGCGATCATTGATCACACTTCGCTTCCGACCGACGTCGCAAAGAAGTGCACCGGCCTCAAGCACGTCGTGTTCCTGGGCACCGGCGCGCGCAGCTACATGAACCCGGAGGAACTGGCCGAGCTCGGCATCACCGTGCATCTGATCAAGGGCTACGGCGACACGGCGGTGGCGGAATCCGCGATCGCGCTGATGTGGGCCTCGGCCCGCGTCATCGCGATGATGGATCGCGAGATGCGCGGCGGCAATTGGCTGCGCGAGGACGGTATGCAGCTCACCGGCAAGACGCTCGGGCTGATCGGCTTCGGCGGCATCGCCGCGGAAGTGGCGCGCATTGCGTCCGGCAGCGGCATGAAGGTGATCGCCTGGAACCGCTCGCCGAAGAGCCATCCTGGCGTAGAATTCACCGATCTCGATACCGTGCTGGCAAGGAGCGACGTCGTGTCGCTGCATCTGCTGCTCAGTGACGAGACGCGCGGCATGATCACGCGCGAGAAGATCTTTGCGATGAAACGCGGTGTCATCCTCATCAACACCGCTCGCGCCGCGATCGTGGACGAAGCCGCCATGATCGATGCCCTGAAATCGGGCCACATCCGGCATGCCGGCCTCGACGTCTTCAACATCGAGCCGCTGCCCGGCGGCCATCCGCTGACAAAATTGCCGAATGTGACGCTGTCGGCGCATTCCGCCTTCCGCACGCCGGAGGCGAGCGAGAACCTGATTGGCGCGGCGTGGGAGCACTGCCGCCGGATCGTGAAGGGATAACAGCAACAACAATGGCCGATTACCGCACCATCAAGGCAGAGAAGCTCACCAGCGTCATCCATGCCATCGCCAAGGCGGGCGGATCCACCGATCGCGAAGCCGAATTGGTCTCCACCAACCTCGTCGAGGCGAACCTGAAAGGCCACGACTCGCACGGCGTCGGCATGATTCCGCGCTATGCCGAGGCGGTCGCCGAGGGCGGCCTCGCGGTCAACCAGCACGTCAAGATCGTGATGGACACTGGCCCCCTGCTCACCCTCGACGGCCTCACCGGCTATGGCCAGGTGATGGGCCAGGAGGCGATGGAGCTGGGCGCCGAGCGCGCCAAGCGCAACGGCGTGTGCGTCGTCGGCCTCTCCAACTCGCACCATATCGGGCGCATCGGCCATTGGGCCGAGCAGTGCATTGAGCACGGGCTGGTGTCGATCCACTTCGTCAACGTGATCTCGCGTCCGATAGTGGCACCCTGGGGTGGCAGCGATGCGCGCCACGGCACCAATCCGTTCTGCGTCGGCATCCCGCGCGCAGGCCACGAGCCGATCGTGCTCGACTTCGCCACCAGCAAGATTGCGCAGGGCAAGACCCGCGTCGCCTACAACAAGGGGGTCGCGCTCGATCCCGGCACCATCATCGATAACGAAGGCAGGCCAACCACGAACCCGCGCTACACCGTGATCGCGCCGCACGGCGCCATCCTGCCGTTCGGCGAGCATAAGGGTTCTGGGTTGGCGTTGGTGTGCGAAATTCTCGGCGGCGCACTTTCGGGCGGGCAGGTCGTCAAAGGCCCGGCCGACAGCAAGCGCCGCGTCCTCAACGGCATGCTCTCGATCATCATCGATCCGAACAAGCTCGGCACCGGCGAGAACCTCGCGCGCGAAGTCGAGAGCTTCGTCGCCTGGCACACCGGCTCGCCCCCCGCCCCGGGTGTCGACAAGGTGAAGATCGCCGGCGAGCCCGAGCGCGAGACCAAGAAGAAGCGGCTGGCCGAGGGCATTCCTGTGGATCCGAATACCTGGCAGGAGATTCTGGACGCCGGAAAGCGGTTCGGGCTCGATCAGGCGACGATTGAGAAGATTGCGGGCTAAGCAGAGCGAGGCACGCTTGTCTTCCCTTCTCCCCTTGTGGGAGAAGGTGGCGCGAAGCGCCGGATGAGGGGTTCTCGCAGCGAGCAAAAACCCACAATGAGAGGTCTGCTTCTGCGGAGATAGACTCCTCCTCACCCGTCTTCGATGCTTCGCATCGAAGCCACCCTCTCCCACGAGGGGAGAGGGTAAAACAGCGAACTAGTCTACCATCTCCGCCACCGCCTTGCCGCAGGCGGTGGTGTCGGCATTGCCGCCGAGATCCTTCGTCCGCAGCGTGCGTTCGGCGAGCGTGCGCTCGATCGCGTCGACGATCGACTTGCCGGCTTCCTTCTCGCCGAGATGCTCGAGCATCATCGCGCCCGACCAAATCATGCCGATCGGGTTGGCGATGCCCTGCCCCGCGATATCGGGAGCCGAGCCGTGCACCGGCTCGAACACCGATGGGAAATTGCGCTCGGGATTGATGTTACCAGACGGCGCGATGCCGATGGTGCCGGTGCAGGCCGGGCCGAGATCGGAGAGGATGTCACCGAACAGATTGGAGCCGACCACGACGTCGAACCAGTCCGGATGCAGCACGAAGTTCGCGGTGAGAATATCGATGTGGTACTTGTCCCATTTCACGCCCGGGAACTTCTTGGCCATCGCCTCCACGCGTTCGTCCCAATAGGGCATGGTGATGGAGATGCCGTTCGACTTCGTCGCCGAGGTCAGGTGCTTCTTCGGCCGCGACTGCGCGAGCTCGAAGGCGAACTTCAGGATGCGGTCAACGCCGGTGCGAGTCATCACCGTCTGCTGCGTCACGAACTCGCGCTCGGTGTCCGGGAACATGCGGCCACCGACGGAGGAATATTCACCTTCCGTGTTCTCGCGCACCACCCAGAAATCGATGTCGCCGGGCTTGCGATTCGCCAGCGGCGACGGCACGCCGGGCATCAGCCGCACGGGACGCAGGTTCACATACTGGTCGAACTCGCGGCGGAATTTGATCAGCGAGCCCCACAGCGAGACGTGGTCCGGAATCTTGGCCGGCCAGCCGACCGCGCCGAAATAGATCGCATCGTGCTTACCGATCTTCTCCTTCCAGTCATCCGGCATCATCTGGCCGTGCTTCTCGTAATAATCCCAGGACGAGAAGTCGAAATGGTCGAATTGCAGGGACACCCCGTGCTTCTTCGCCGCCGCCTCCAGAACGCGCAGGCCCTGAGGCATCACTTCCTTGCCGATGCCGTCGCCGGGAATGATTGCGATCCGGTATTGTTTCTTGCTCATCGAGACGTCCTTGGTTGGTTTCGGCAGCCGCCTTTTGATTGCACTGCAATGGACCAAACGCGGCGCCAGTGCAACGCTGCACTGCAATGTTGACCGTGGCGCGACCGAGCGCCTACTGATCTGATCCTGTTCCCATCCGACGAGTACCCCTCATGGATCTGCATCTGCGCGGTAAGCGCGTCCTGATCACGGGCGCATCCAAGGGCATCGGCGCGGCCGCCGCCGAGGCGTTTGCCGAGGAAGGCGCGCATCTGCTGCTTGCCGCCCGCAGCGGCGAGCAGCTCAAGGCGCTGGCCGAGCGGTTGCGTTCTGCGCACCAGATCGACGCCGCGACGAGTATCGTCGATTTGCGCAAAGCCGAGGACATTGCGCGGCTCGCCAAGGAGGCCGCCGACATCGACATCCTCGTCAACAATGCCGGCGACATCCCTGGTGGGTCCATCGACAAGATCGACGAGGCGACCTGGCGGCACGCCTGGGAATTGAAGGTGTTCGGGTACATCAACCTCACGCGGCAGATCTACGCGCAGATGAAGGCCAAGGGTGGCGGCGTGATCGTCAACGACATCGGTGCGGCCGGCGAGAAGTTCGATGCCAATTACATCTGCGGCAGCGCCGGCAATGCTGCGCTGATGGCGTTCACCCGTGCCCTCGGAGGAAAAAGTCTCGCCGACAACATCCGTGTGGTTGGCATCAATCCCGGCCCTGTCGGCACCGACCGCCACGTCACCCTGCTCAAGACGCGGGCAAAGCACCAATTTGGCGACGAGAGCCGCTACAGCGAATTCCAGAAGAGTCTGCCGCTCGGGCGCCCTGCGCATGCGCGCGAGATCGGCGACCTCATGGCGTTCCTGGCGTCGGCTCGCTCGGGCTATACGTCGGGCGTGATCTATACCGTCGATGGCGGCATCAGCGCCGGGTGGGGGTAGGTCTAACCCTCGTCATTGCGGGCGCAGCGAAGCAATCCAGAAATGCCTCTACGCAAAAGGTCTGGATTGCTTGGTCGCTTCGCTCCTCGCAACGACGGAGCCTAGAAGAAGCACAGGAGTAAACTAATTGTCTCAAGAGCTGATTCGCGAAACCGCGTGCACCGTCGTCGACAAATTGCGGTCCGGCGACGTCTCCCCGCTCGAGCTGCTGGATGTGCTGGAGAAGCGCATCAGTGAAGTCGACAGCAAGGTCAACGCGCTGCCGACGCTGTGCTTCGATCGCGCCCGGGATAACACCAAGGCGCTGATGCAGAAGCCGGCCGGCGCGCGCGGGCTGCTCGCGGGCCTGCCGGTGCCCATCAAGGATCTGACCGACGTTGCGGGCGTGCTGAACACCCAGGGCTCGCCGATCTTCAAGGACAACATCCCGGCGAAATCCGACTTCGTGGTCGAGAACCTCGAGGCCAACGGCGCGGTCGTCTACGCCAAATCCAACACGCCGGAATTCGGCGCCGGCGCCAACACCTTCAACGAGGTATTCGGCGCGACCCTCAATCCCTGGGATACTTCGAAATCTGCGGCCGGGTCCTCCGGCGGCGCAGCAGTTGCGCTCGCCACCGGCATGGCCTGGCTCGCGCAGGGCTCAGACATGGGCGGCAGCCTGCGCAGCCCGGCGAGCTTCTGCGGCATCGTCGGCATGCGGCCGAGCATCGGCCGTGTCGCGCATACGCCGAAGGCAGGCATCGACCGCAATCTGGGCGTGCAGGGTCCGATGGCGCGCAACGTCGAGGATCTCGCCCTGCTGCTGGATGCCATGAGCGGCGACTATGCCGCCGATCCGCTGTCGCTGCCGGCGCCTTTGACTTCGTTTCTCTCGGCGGCGCAGTCCGGCAAGAAGCCGAAGCGCATCGCCTATTCGCCCGATCTCGGCATCACGCCGGTCGATCCCGAGGTCAAGGCGATCACGCGCAAGGCAGCTGAACGTTTCGCCGAGGCCGGCGTCATCGTCGAGGAGGCGCATCCGGACTGGCGCGAGGCGCATGAATGCTTCCACGTGCTGCGCGCTTTCGATTTCGCGATCAGCAAGGCGCAACTTCTCCGGACCAAGCGTGACCTGCTCAAGCCCGAGGTGATCTGGAACATCGAGGAAGGCCTCAAGCTCACCGTCGAGCAGCTTGAGCGCGCCGAGGCCCAGCGCGTCGGCATGACCGCGCGCGCCGTCGAGTTCTTCAAGACCTACGACCTCCTGCTGGTGCCGACGACGATCGTGCCGCCCTTCCCCGTCGAGCATCGCTATGTCGCCGAATGCGCCGGCAAGACGTTCGAGAACTATGTCGAATGGCTCGGCATCGTCTACGCTATCACGCTCGCCTGCTGCCCGTCGCTGTCGCTGCCCTGCGGCTTTACCGCGTCCGGCCTGCCTGTCGGCGTGCAGGTGGTCGGCGCACCGCGCGCAGATGCGCAGGTGATTGCAGGCGCGAAGGTGCTGGAGGATATATTGGGCCTGCGCGGCACGACCCCGATCGATCCGAAGGTGAAGAATTAATCTCGCTCTGGTGCCCGGACGCAGCGCAGCGCTCTTTCAGCGATGCGCTGCGTCCGGGCCCGAGCGTCACCGCGCGCCTGATGCCTCCAGACTCCGGCTATAGCGCGACATCGCAAAGCAAAAGACAAAATAGATTGCGGCGACGAAGATATAGACCTCGACGGAAAACTGCTGCCAAGCGGGATCGATGATCGCGGTCTTCGCCGTCGTCAGCAGGTCGAAGATGCCGATGATCAGCACGAGACTGGTATCCTTGAAGAAGGCGATGAAGGTGTTGACCAGTGGCGGGATGACGTGGCGGATCGCCTGCGGCAAGATGATCAGCCGGTGCTTGCGCCAGTAGGACAGTCCCAGCGCGTCGGCAGCCTCATACTGCCCGCGCGGTACGGCCTGGAGACCACCGCGGATGACTTCGGCAAGGTAGGCGCCCGCGAACAGGATGATCGCGATCTGTGCGCGCAACAGCTTGTCGATGTTGAACCCACTCGGCATGAACAGCGGAAACATCACGCTCGCCATGAACAAGAGGCTCACCAGCGGCACGCCGCGGATCAGCTCGACATAGAGCACGCTGAGCGAGCGGATTGCCGGAAGCTTCGAACGACGGCCGAGCGCGACGAGGATGCCGAGCGGAAATCCGAACGCGAGTCCAAACGTCGCCAGGATCAGCGTGACCGGCAATCCGCCCCAGCGGTCCTGCGAGACGAACGAGAGCCCGAGCACCCCGCCCCACATCAGCACGCTGATCAGCGCGAGTGCACCGATCCAGATGAAAACGAGTTCGCGCCGCCACAGCGCGCGGCGGGTCGACAGATAGAACAGCGCGATGAACAGCACGACCGACAACGCCGGCCGCCACTGCTCGTCGAACGGATAGGTGCCGAACAGGATGAACCGGTACTTTTCGGGGATGACAGCCCAGCAGGCGCCGATGCCGCGCACCGCGCGGCAAGCGCTGGAATCATTCGCCGGCGTAAGCCAGACAGCGCTGGCGATGCCCCATTGCACGAGGCTGATCACGCCCTTCGTGAGCACCGCCAGCAGCACGATCGTGAGGATGCCGTTCGGAATCGACGAGAACAAGTTGCTGCGCAGCCAGCGCAGCATCGGATTACCAACTTGCGGGCGGCGAGCGGCACGCGGCACGTCCGGCATATCGCTGATCGCCGTCATCCTCAGCGCTCCACCAGGGCGATGCGCGCATTATACCAGTTCATGAAAAAGCTGATCCCGAGACTGATGGTCAAGAACACCGCCATGATCAGCGCGATCGCCTCGATCGCCTGCCCGGTCTGGTTCAGCGTGGTGTTGGCGATCGAGACCACGTCCTGGTAGCCGATCGCGACAGCGAGCGATGAGTTCTTTGTCAAATTGAGATACTGACTCGTCATCGGCGGAACGATCACGCGCAATGCCTGTGGCAGAATGATCTGCCGCAGCATGAAGCTGCGGCGCAGGCCAAGTGCGTTGGCGGCGTCCCACTGTCCCCGCGGCACCGACTGGATGCCGCTGCGCACGATCTCGGCGACGAAGGCCGAGGTGTAGGTGACGAGTGCGAGCAACAGCGCGAAATATTCCGGCGCCAGCGTCAGCCCACCAACAAAGTTGAAGCCGCGCAGCTCGGGCCAATCGATGCTCCAGGATGCACCGAGCAGCACGGACGCCAGCGCCGGCAACGCAATCACCAGCGCAACCGCAAAGGGCCACGCCGACCGCGGCTTGCCATCGCGCATCTGCTGCGCGACCAGCGATCGCCGGACGATATAGAACACCGCGCAACCCAGCACGGCGGTGCCGAGGACCGCGAGCTGCGCCGGCCCGAACGGGATCGCCGGCAGGATCAGGCCGCGATTGGACAGGAACACACCCTCGACTGGTCGCCACGCGGCGCGTGCGGCCGGCAGCGCCTGCATCAACACGTACCAGAACAGGAGCTGAAGCAGCAGCGGGATATCGCGGAGCGTCTCGACATAGACCGCAGCGAGCCGTGACAGCAGCCAGTTCGCCGACAATCGCGAAATGCCGATCAGCGTGCCCAAAATCGTCGCGAGCACGATTCCGATCACGGCAACGCGCAAGGTGTTGGTGACGCCGACGATGAACGCCCAGAGATAAGTGTCTCTCGGATTATAGGCGAGCAGACTGTCGGCGATCGGCATCCCGGCCTCGCGACCGAGGAAGGCGAAGCCAGTCGTGATGCGCCGAGCCGAGAGGTTCGTGACGGTGTTGGACCAAAGGAAAGCGACGACCGCTACCGCGATGCCGACGACCAGCACCTGCCAGAACAGGCCCTTCAGCTCGCGGCGCCCAAAGGCGCCGATGAAACGACGGCGTGGCGGCGGTCTCGGCACGTCTGATGTCACGGCACAAAAACCTTCTCAAAAAGGCAGCGATTTCCGGCAGCGCACGTCAACTGTTGCACCAAACTTCAATCCATGCAACAAATGTTGCATGGTCGAGCCCGCGAAATCCTCGCCGTTGAGCGAGCTGCGTATTGCATTGCCATCGCTCCCGATGCGCTTGCAGGAAGTCGGACGCTTCGTCGCCGCCAACGATTACGACGCCACCACCCGTTCCATGCGCGATCTCGCGGCGGAAGCCGGCGCCGATCCTGCCGCGTTCACGCGACTTGCGAAGGCGATCGGCTATTCCGGCTGGGAGGAATTGCGCGCGGCGCTGACCGAGGCGCGGCGGCCATCGCAGACCGCGCCCTTCTCCGGCCGCGCAAAGGGCCGTCGGCACGGGCCGAACGCCGATGTCGCGCTCGTCATCGACAAGCTCCAGGCGGAGGCCGCGGGTCTTCGACGGATCCCGGCGCAGCCGATTGCGGAAGCTGCCCGCGCGCTGCACGACGCCAAGCGGATTTGGATCGCCGGCTATCGAAGCTGCCGCAGCGTCGCGGAATTGCTGAACTACGAGCTGCGACTGTTTCGACCCGAACAAGTCCAGCTCGTCGGCGCTTCCGGGCCCGACGACCTCGATCTCGGCGCGTTCCGGCCCGGGGAAGCGGTCATCGTCATCGGCTTCCTGCCCTACACGCATGCAAGCGTCCGCGTCGCACAGGCGGTCTATCGTACCGGCGCGACACTGGTCGCCATCGCGGATAGTCTCTCGGCACCCATGGCCGAGGGCGCCGACCACGTGCTGCTGTTCGAGGCGGCCTCCTCCCCCGGCTTCTTTCCGAGCCTCACTGGCGCGATTGCGATCGCGCAGTCGCTCGCGGCGGTCACGTTCTCGCTCGGCGGGGTTGCCGCGAAGAAGCGTCTGGAAAGTACCGAGGCGCGGCTCGCTGCGGCCTCCACTTACGTCCCAGAGAAAGGTTGACCCATGGCCGCCCGCACCAGCCGTGTGCTGCATCGCTCATTGCGCGAAACGCCGCCCAAGGCGATCGGCGGCGAAGGCGTCTATCTCTTCGCCGAGGATGGCCGGCGCATCATCGATGCCTCCGGCGGCGCGGCGGTCTCCTGCCTCGGGCACCAGCACCCGCGCGTGATCGCGGCGATGGCGAAGCAGGCCGCGACGCTTGCCTATGCTCATACGACGTTCTTCTCCTCCGAGCCGGCCGAGGCGCTGGCCGAAGCGCTGGTTGGGCACGAGCCCGGCGGTCTCGCCTACGCTTATTTCGTCAGCGGCGGATCGGAAGCGATCGAGGCCAGCATCAAGCTCGCGCGGCAATATTTCATCGAGCGCGGCGAGCCGCAGCGGCAACGCTTCATCGCGCGGCGGCAGAGTTATCACGGCAACACGCTCGGCGCGCTGGCCGCCGGCGGCAATGCCTGGCGACGCGCGCCCTACGCGCCGCTGCTCTCGGCTGCGTTCAGCCACGTGACGCCGGCCTTCGCCTATCACGAGAAGCGCGAGGGCGAGTCGGACGCGCAGTTCGTCGCGCGCCTTGCCGCCGAGCTCGAGGCCGAGTTTCAGCGGCTGGGGCCCGACACGGTCGCGGCGTTTCTCGCCGAGCCCGTCGTCGGCGCCACCGCCGGCGCCGTGACCGCGCCCGACGGCTACTTCAAGGCCATGCGCGAGATCTGCGACCGGCACGGCGCGCTGCTGATCCTCGACGAGGTCATGTGCGGCATGAGCCGCACCGGCACCACGCACGCCTGGGAGCAGGAAGGTGTCGCGCCCGATATCCAGGCGATCGCAAAGGGGCTCGGCGGTGGCTACCAGCCGATCGGCGCGATGCTCGCGAGCGGCAAGATCATCGACACGATCCGCGCCGGCTCAGGCGCGTTCCAGCACGGTCACACTTATCTGGCGCATCCCCTCGCCTGCGCGGCGGCGCTCGCGGTGCAAAACGTGATCCGCGAGGACGGCCTGCTCGATCGGGTCAGGGAGCGCGGACGACAACTCGAGCAGCGGCTGACCGAACGCTTCGGCAATCACCGCCATGTCGGCGACATCAGGGGCCGCGGCCTGTTCTGGGCCATCGAGCTCGTCGCCGATCGCGCCAGCCGCACCTCGTTCGATCCGGCGCTCAAGCTGCACCAGAAAATCAAGGCGGAGGCGCTCGCCAACGGGCTCGGCTGCTATCCCGGTGGCGGCACCGTGGACGGCGCGCGCGGCGACCACGTGCTGCTGGCGCCGCCCTATATCGCTTCCGCAGATGAGATCGACCTGATCGTCGACAGGCTTGGCACGGCCGTCGACAACGTGTTGCGTAATGTCAATCACTGAGGGGAGAGTAGCATGATGAGGAAAGTGGTTATCGCAGCGGGCGTGCTCGCAGCATCGACTGTTGTCGCTTCGGCCGCGACGCTCGACACGGTGAAGAGCCGCGGCACGTTGGTGTGCGGCGTCAGCGCCGGTTTTGCCGGCTTCTCCGCGCCGGATTCGCAAGGCAACTACAAGGGTCTCGACGTCGACTATTGCCGCGCCCTTGCGGCCGGCGTGCTCGGTGATCCCAACAAGGTGCGTTACGTCTCGCTGACTGCGCAGAATCGCTTCACCGCGCTGCAATCGGGCGAGATCGACGTACTCTACCGCAACTCGACCCAGACCTACTTGCGCGGCGTCACGCTGGGCCTGCGGCAGGGTCCGATCAACTTCTACGACGGCCAGGGCTTCGTCGTGAAGAAGGACCTCGGCGTGAAGGAGCTCAAGGACCTCAAGGGCGCCACCGTCTGCGTGGCTCAAGGCACCACGCATGAGGTCACGCTGGGCGATTACGGCCGCGCCAACGGCATCGACTGGAAGCCGCTGGTGTTCGACCGCATCGACACCATGTACCAGACCTTTTTCGGCGGCCGCTGCGATGCCATGACCCAGGACGCCTCCGCGCTCGCAGGTGCAGTGACCACCGCGGCGCCGAACCCGGCCGACTATGTCGTGCTGCCGCAGACCATCAGCAAGGAGCCGCTCGGCCCCTTCACCCGCAATGGCGACGAGGTCTGGAGCGACATCATCACCTGGCTGCATTACGGCCTGATCGAGGCAGAAGAGCTCGGCGTCACGCAAGCCAATGTCGAGGAAATGGCGAAGTCGCAGACGCCTGCAATCCAGCGGCTCCTTGGTGCCTCCGGCGACCTCGGCTCGCGGCTTGGGCTCGACAACAAATGGCTGGTCACGGCGATCAAGACCACCGGCAATTATGGCGAGATCTACGAGCGCAATGTCGGCAAGGCCAGCCCGCTCAAGCTCGATCGTGGCCTCAATGGTCTCTGGAGCAAAGGCGGCTTGATGTACGCCATTCCATTCAAGTAAGGAGTTCACCTCTCCGCGCTTGGTTGGATTGCGCAGCAATCCGGTGAGGGAGGACTCTCCACCCTCACCTTATGCGCGGATAGAGCCCCTCACCCCAGCCCTCTCCCGGTAAGCACGGGGAGAGGGAGAAGAAGCAGCGAAGATATGCGCATCGCCCTCATCCACGCCCTCAAGCATTCCATCGCCCCGATCGAGACGGCGTTCGCGAAGGCTTGGCCCGAGGCACGGCTGATGAACCTGCTCGACGACAGCCTGTCGGCCGATCTGGCGCGCGACGGCGTGCTCAGCGATACCATGACCGAGCGCTTCCTGGCACTGGGCGACTACGCGGCGGCAACGGGGGCGAATGGGATTTTGTTCACCTGTTCGGCCTTCGGTCCCTGCATCGAAGCGGTCGCGCGCGCGCATGCACCGATGCCGGTGCTGAGGCCGAACGAGGCCATGATCGAACGTGCCGTGACCTTGGGTCAGCGCATCGGCCTGCTCTCGACTTTCCCGCCGACCCTGGCCTCGATGCCCAAGGAATTTCCGGCCGCCGTCGAGGTCGTACCGAAACTCGCCGAAGGGGCGCTGGCGGCACTCGACCGCGGCGACCGCGCCACTCACGATCGGCTGATTGCAGACGCATCGCGCGACTTGCGCGATTGCGACGTCATTGCGCTCGCGCAGTTCAGCATCGCCGCGACGGCGCCGCTGGTCGCCGAGGCCACCGGCCGCCCTGTCGTAACTACACCGGAGAGCGCGGTCGACAAGCTGATGAGGCTGCTGAAAGCGAGGGCCTAAGCGCCGTTCTTTTTTCGCCGGGCATCCTTGATCGCGACGGCCAGGGCGGCCTTGGTTTCGCTCACGAAGTCCTCGACCAATTCCTCACGCGTGGCATGCGCCGCCTCGCCGGTGAACAAGCCCTGCTGAGCAAGCATCACGACGCCGTGCAGTGCCGCCCAGATCTTGAGCGCTTGCCGCTCGCGCAAGTAACCGACCGCCGGAGCCTCCAAGGCCTCGATCACGAGCGCAAAGGTTTCGCGCGTCGCCGCGTGCAGCTCGCTGCCCTTGGCGGCGCATGACACAGTGCGCGAGGCGAACATCAGGCGGTAGACACCGTTGCGACGGAGGCCGAAGTCGAGCGTGGCCAGCGCGAGCCGCGACAGCTTCGATTGCTGCGACGGCCTTGCCATCGCCTCGCGCAAAATTGCACTGAGCTGCCGGAACGCCTCCGCCGTCACCGCCGCGAGCAAGGCCTCGCGGTCGGCAAAATGCCGGTACGGCGCCGGCTGCGAGACGCCGAGCTGCTTGGCCAGCGCCTTGATGCTGATCGCCTCGGCGCCGCCGCGTTCCGCTTCGCGCAGAGCGGCCTTGATCAAGGCATCGCGAAGATCGCCATGGTGGTAGGTCTTCTCGGGCTTGCGGATGGGTTGTGAGCGCATATCGAGCAAAGCCTATAAGTTTGCGCTTGACAGGGGAAGCCTGCCGCGAATGTAATAGGATATAACTTAAGAAGAGCTCAGATGAGGAAACGCGCCGCCTTCGGGCCTCGCGCGCAAACGACCGAGGAAGCCGCGATGACAGAGCGACTGAAGGTTCACGTCGATCCCGACAAGTGCCAGGGCCACGCCCGCTGCAAGGCGCTCGCGCCGGAGCTATTCGAGCTGGACGAATTCGGCAACGCCCATGAAACCGGCGACGGCACGGTCCCGGCGGGTCAGGAAGACAAAGCCTGGCTTGCCAAATCCAACTGCCCGGAAATCGCAATCGACGTGATCGAGGAGTAGCGCGCTCTCCGCCCGCTCGCCTGTCTTCAGCGACCACGAACCGAGGGATTAGAGATGTCCGACGCCAGCCTGCCTGCCGCCCATCCACCCGTCACCGACTGGGTTCATGATTTCGACCACACCGATCCGCAATGGACGGAAGATCCCTTCCCGATCTGGGACCAGTTGCGCGCCGCGAGTCCGGTGGTGCACACAAAACGCTTCCTCGGCTGCTATCTGCCGACGACCTATGAGGCGGTGCGCGAGATCGCCAACGACACCACGCATTTCTCCTCGCGCCGGATCATCGTCCGCGACGTGCGGCCGGAGATCACCAGCAAGAACGCCGCCCCGCCGATCACCTCCGACCCGCCCGTGCACAAGCCGGCCAAGCAATTGCTGCTGCCGCCGTTCACGCCGGATGCGATGAAGAAGCTCGAACCGCGGGTCCGCGCTATCTGCAACGAACTGATCGACGACTTCATCGCCGAAAAGAGCGTGGACGCTGCGGCGCGCTACACGAAGCACATTCCGGTGCGCGCGATCGCGCATATGCTCGGCATTCCCGAGAGCGACAGCGACCTCTTCATCAACTGGATCCACATGATCCTCGAGCTCGGCATCAAGGACGAGACCAAGCTGCTCCAGGCCGTCGAGGAGATGAGCGCCTATTTCAGCGGACACATCGAGGCGCGCAAGACGAAGCCGACCGATGACCTGATCTCCTATCTGATGAATGCCAGGGACAAGGACGGCAATCCGCTCGAGGACTCCCACGTGGTGGGCTCGCTGCGCCTGCTGCTGATCGCCGGCATCGACACCACTTGGAGCGCGATCGGCTCCTCGCTGTGGCATCTTGCGAAAACGCCGGCCGATCGCGAGCGGCTGATCGCCGAGCCCGGGCTGATCCCGATCGCGGTGGAAGAGCTGCTGCGCGCCTATTCGCCGGTGACAATGGCGCGCGAGGTGGTCCAGGACACCACCATTTCGGGCTGCCCGGTCAAGGCGGGCAACATGGTGCTCTTGTCCTTCCCGGCGGCGAACCGCGACCCCAAGATGTTTCCGGACGCTGACAAAGTCGTGATCGACCGCCGCGAAAACCGCCACGCCGCCTTCGGGCTTGGCATCCATCGCTGCGTCGGTTCCAACCTTGCGCGCATGGAAATGCAGGTTGCGCTGGAGGAATGGCTGAGACGCATTCCAGACTTCGCGCTCGACCCGGCAGGCACCGTGACCTGGTCGCAGGGCACGGTCAGAGGCCCCCGCCAGTTGCCATTTCTGCTCGGAAAGGCGATGTAGGCCTCTCCAACAGAGTACGGGAGGCCGGACGTGACAGAGCAAGCAACCAAACCGGCCTCTGGGCATTTTGACGTCGCCGACGCTGAACGGCGGATCAAGGCGATCTTCATCGGCTCGATCGGCAATCTCGTCGAATGGTACGATTTCTACGCCTATACGGCGTTCGCGCTCTACTTCGCTCCCGCGTTCTTCCCTGGTAACGACCCCGTCGTGCAGCAATTGAACGTCGCCGTCGTATTCGCGGCGACCTTCCTGATGCGGCCGCTGGGCGGCTGGTTCTTCGGCTATCTCGCCGACCATTTCGGCCGCCGCATCTCGCTGACCCTGTCCGTCGTCTTCATGTGCTTCGGCTCCCTGATCATCGCGCTGACGCCGACCTATGCCACGATCGGCTTCGCCGCACCGGTGATCCTGGCGCTCGCCCGTGTGATCGAGGGCCTGAGCCTCGGCGGCGAATATGGCGCGAGCGCCACTTACCTCAGCGAAGTCGCCGACCCCAAGCACCGCGGCTTCTATTCCAGCTTCCAGTACGTGACACTGATCGGTGGTCAGCTCACCGCGATCATCGTGCTGCTGCTTCTGCAGAAGGTCTTCCTCACGCCGGAGGAGCTGAAGGATTGGGGTTGGCGTATCCCCTTCGCGATCGGCGCGGCTCTCGCGATCTTCGCCGCGGTGATGCGGCGCGGCCTGCACGAGACGGAAGCATTCGAGGAAGCCAAGAAGGTGGTGAAGCCGACCGGCTCGATCACCAATCTGCTGCGCTATCCGCGCGAACTGCTATTGGTCGTCGGCCTCACCGCCGGCGGCACTGCGGCGTTTTACACCTTCACCACGTACATGCAGACCTTCGTCAAGCTTTCGGTCGGGCTGACCGAGGACCAGACCACTTTCGTGATCTTCGGCACGTTGATTTTCGCGACCATCCTCCAGCCCATCTACGGCGCCATCTCAGACAGGATCGGGCGCAAGCCGCTCTTGATCTTCTTCGGTGCCGCGGGCACGCTCGCGACCGTGCCGCTGCTGATGACGCTGAAGGAGACCAAGTCGCCCTTCGTCGCGTTCATCCTGATCTGCGCCGCCTGGCTGTTCGTCGCCGGCTACACCTCGATCAATGCGGTGGTGAAGGCCGAGTTGTTCCCGACCAATGTCCGCGCGCTCGGCGTCGGCCTGCCCTACGCCATCACGGTCTCGATCTTCGGCGGCACCGCGCCGGCGATCGCGCTCTACTTCAAGAGCATCGGGCACGAGGAGTGGTTCTATTTCTATCTTGCCGGCATCATCTGCCTGTCGCTGATCATCTACTCCACCATGCGCGACACCAAGCACGCCTCTGCAATGCATCGGCACGAGTAGGCCATGACCGACGAGATGCCATCCGACAACAAGCTGACGCGCACCAAAGAGAAATGGGCGCGCGAGGGCCGCTTCCTCACCGGCAAGATCACGCGGCCTGAAGACCAAAGGCTACCGCCCGGCCAGCACCTCACCAAGGATTGGCCGGTGCTCGATCTCGGGGTCGTGCCGCCGGTATCGCGCGAGCGCTGGCGGCTCGACGTCTATGGCGCGATCGAAAATCCCGTGTTCTGGACCTTCGACGAGTTTATCGCGCAGAAGCAGGCGCGGTTCACCTCCGACATCCATTGCGTGACGACCTGGTCGCGCTATGACAATGAGTGGGAAGGACTCGCGACGCGTGAGCTGCTCGCGGCCTGCCAGCCGCGCGAGGATGCGCGCTTCGTCGTGCTGCATTCCTATGATGGTTACACCACCAATCTCGCACTGGAAGACTTTGCCGCCGAGGATGCGCTGCTCGCCCATAGCTGGTCCGGCCAGCCGCTATCGGCCGAGCACGGCGGCCCGGTGCGGCTGGTCGTGCCGCATCTGTATTTCTGGAAGAGCGCCAAATGGCTCCAGGCCATCGAATTTTTGAACAAGGACGCGCCGGGCTTCTGGGAAGTCCGCGGCTATCATAACCGCGGCGATCCCTGGACCGAGCAGCGCTATTCAGGCGATTAGCTTGAACAAAGGACGGGGGAAGTGCAATGCCGATGGAGCGTTTTCAATTCAGGGGTGAAGGCGGCCATCAACTTTCGGCCGCGCTGGAGCTGCCGGACGGAGAGCCTGCGGCTTTCGCGCTGTTCGCGCATTGCTTCACCTGCGGCAAGAATACGCTGGCGGCCAAGCGCATCGCGGTCGCGCTCGCGGCCAAGGGCATTGCTGTGCTGCGCTTCGACTTCACCGGGCTCGGCTCCAGCGAGGGCGATTTCGCCAATTCCACGTTCTCCTCCAATGTCGCCGATCTCGTGCGCGCCGCCGATCACCTGCGCGCGACGCGCAGAGCGCCGTCCGTCTTGATCGGCCACAGCCTCGGCGGTGCCGCGATCCTCGCGGCAGCAGGACAGATCCCCGAAGCCACTGCGGTTGTGACCGTCGCGGCGCCGTCCGATCCCGCCCACGTCACCGGTCTCTTCAAGGACCACATCGACAACATCCGCGCGCAAGGCGAGGTGGAAGTCTCGCTCGCGGGTCGCCCGTTTCGGATCAAACGTGAATTCCTCGACGATATTGTCGAGCATGAGCTGATGAAGGACGTCACCGGCCTGCACAAAGCCCTGCTGGTGATGCACTCCCCGGTCGACGATACCGTCGGCATCGACAATGCGACCAAGATCTTCGTCGCGGCCAAGCACCCCAAGAGCTTCGTCTCCCTCGACCACGCCGATCATCTTCTGGCGAAGCCCCGCGATGCCCTCTACGCGGCCGACGTGATCGCGGCCTGGGCCAGCCGCTATGTCGACACCGCAAAGTCCGCGAAGGCGATGGATCTCCCGGAGACGCCGCGCCAGGTCGTGGTCCAGGAGACCCGCAAGAGCAAGTTCCACCAGATCATCGCCGTCGGTCCGCACCGCCTGACAGCGGATGAGCCGGTGGCCGCCGGCGGCGAGGATGCCGGCCCCGGCCCTTACGATTTCCTGCTCGCCGGCCTCGGCGCCTGCACCTCCATGACCATGCGTCTTTATGCCGAGCGCAAGTCACTGCCGCTCGACCGTGTCACGGTCACACTGAAGCACTCCAAGATCTATGCCAAGGACTGTGCGGAGTGCGAAACGCGCGAGGGGATGCTCGATCAGATCGAGCGCGGCATTGCAATGGAGGGCGCGCTCGATGCCGAGCAGCGCAAGAGGTTGATGGAGATCGCCGACAAGTGCCCGGTGCACCGGACGCTGACCTCGGAGATCCGCATCGTGACGAAAGCCGTGGAGTAGCTCAAGGGGCCGGTGAGTCGGCCCCGGCTGCCGTCTTGAGAGGCTGAACGCGCAGTGCACCGCGCAGTCCCGCCGCCGTGCCGAGCAGGATGCCGGCAACAGCGACGAACGAGCCCAGCGCCAGTGTGGACATTCCGGTGAGCCCCTGCCCGATCGAGCAACCGAACGCCATCACGCCGCCGATTCCCATCAGCGCGGCGCCGCCGGCTGAACGCAGCATGTGGCGGGGCGAGGAATAGCCTTCGACATGAAAACGACCCGTCGCGAGCGCCGTGACCAGGCTACCGGCGAAGACGCCGGCGACGGTCGCGATTCCGAAATTGAGTGTCAGGCCGGTCGAGAGCATGGCGTATTGCAGGCTATCGGCGATCGGCGCGATGAAGGTGAGCGAAGTCACCGGCACCGGATTGAAATCGTCGGCGCCGAGAGAGCCGGTGGCGAACCAGCCACTGGCAACGAGAAGTCCAACGATGACGCCGGCCGCGATCTGGCCCGGCGAGCGCCGGAACGCCGGCTGCGCGAAGGCAAACAGGATCAGCGCGACGACGACAGCGGCAGCAGCGAGCGCGCGCGAAACCGGTTCAGCGGCACCAAGCGTGGCCAGCAGCGACGGCAGCGAATTCGCGTTGACGGTAGCTTGCGACGCCTGAACCAGCGCAATGCGGGCCGGCGCAATCAGGCCCTTGAGCGTCATCTGCGCGGCAATCGCAAGCACGATCACGACGACGAAGGAGCGCAGATTGCCGCGGCCGAGCAGCACCAGCGCGCGCGAGCCACAGCCATTTGACAGCACCATGCCGTAGCCAAACAGCAAGCCGCCGAGGAACAGCGACGGCGCAGAGAAGGTTTGTTGCAGATAGATCGACTTGCCGAGATCGACCGTGCCGCTGCCCGCCAGCAACTGGCTGGCGGCGATCGCAACCGCAATCGCCAGCGCATAAGTGCGCACCAGCCGCCCGTCGCCCCCCGCCAGAAAACCGCGCATGCTGCTCATCAGACAGAAGCCGCTGAGCAGACCGACAGCGCCATAGATCAGGCCGATGACGAGACCGGCGAGGATGACGAGTTGTGCAGGTTCCATCGGTGGTTCTCAGGTCTCTCGCCATTCGCCGTCATTGCGAGCGCAGCGAAGCAATCCAGACTGCCGCCCTTGAAAGACCCTGGATTGCTTCGCTACGCTCGCAATGACGCGTTTTCATGGCCGCAGGATTACCCTGTCGCGAGACGAACCCGCAACCGCGACATAAGCGTCCTTGGCGCGCTCCAGCGGGTAGACGGCATTCGCCTTGATCGGGAACGGCTTCAGGTGGCCACTCGCAAAGCCCGCGCCGAGATCGCGCAGCACCGCGCCGGTCGCCGACGACGACAGGCCAAGCGTGTCGATGCCCACATATGTATGCTGCCCCCGGTAGAATTCGAGAATGTTGAATTGCACGATGCGGTCGATCGCGGCGATCAGGATCTGGCGGCCGCGCAAGGCAAGCGACTTGTGCGCCGCCTGGAAATAGGGATCGCCGACCGTGTTGAAGACGACGTCTGTGCCTTTGCCGCCGGTCAAATCGCGCACGCGCGTGGCGACATCGCTCGTGGAGGCATCGATCACCTCGACCAGCGCGTTGGTGTGGCCTTCATAAGCTTCTGCCTTGCGCACCACGCCGATCACGCGTGCGCCCTGCCAGGTCGCGATCTGCACAGCAGCCTGGCCGACCTTGCCATTGACGCCGAACACCAACACGGTCTCGCCGCTCTTCGGCACGCCGGCGCGGCAAAAGCCTTCCATGGCCGTGACGAAGGGCACGCCGATGCCGGCGGCTTCCTCCCAGGACAACGTCTTCGACTTCTCCACCACGGCATCGGCTTCGACGACGAGATGGGTTGCGTGGGTGCCGTCGCGGCGGATGCCGAGATCGCCGGACGAGCCGAACACCTCACGGCCGATCGTGCCGGCCGGCCCATCGATCACCACACCAGCGTAGTCACGGCCGGGCGTCCGCGGGAAGACGGCATAAGGCATCAGGCCCGTTGCGGCCTTCACATCCGAGGGATTGACTGCGGCAGCCTTTACCTCGATCAGGAGATCGTTCGGACCACGCGTGAGCGTCTGAGGCTCGACCACCGGCGCAAGCGCCGCGGCGTTCTCGGCCTTGGCATTGAGGCGGACGCAGCGCGCTTCAACGGTTTTGGCATCGGCTGGCGACATCGAAAGACCCGTGATTTCTTGCGGGGCTTGTCGCCTTTGGAGACGATCAAGTCAATCCTTCGGCCGCTTGTCGTAGAGCCGCTTGGCCTTGCCGAGCGAGCGCTCCAGCGTGGCCGGTGCGACCACCTGAACCTTGGAGCTGATCCCGATCGTATTCTTGATTTGGGTCGATACCCTGTCGGCGTGATCGACAAGCCCGCGACCGTCCCAGCTTTCGGGACGCGCTTCGGCGATGATGGTGAGCTCGTCCATGCGGCCTTCGCGGGTGAGTTCCAGGATGAAGTGGCCGCCGCACCAGTCGGTGGCGAGCAGCACCTCCTCGATCTGGGTCGGGAACAGATTGACCCCGCGCAGGATGATCATGTCATCCGAGCGCCCCGTCACTTTCTCCATGCGCCGCATGCCCGGCCGCGCCGTGCCCGGCAATAGCCGCGTCAGGTCGCGGGTGCGATAGCGGATCACCGGGAACGCTTCCTTGGTGAGGGAGGTGAAGACCAGCTCCCCCTTCTCGCCGTCGGGCAGCACCGCGCCGGTCTCGGGGTCGATCACCTCGGGATAGAAATGGTCCTCCCAGATATGGAGCCCATCCTTCGTCTCGATGCATTCCTGCGCGACGCCGGGACCGATCACCTCGGAGAGACCATAGATGTCGGTCGCATCCATGTCGAAGGCGTCCTCGATCTCGCCGCGCATGGCGTTGGTCCAAGGCTCGGCGCCGAAGATGCCGATCTTGAGCGAGCACTGGCGCGGATTGAGCTTCTGCCGCTTGAACTCGTCGAGGATCGCCAGCATGTAGCTCGGCGTCACCGTGATGATGTCGGGCCGGAAATCGTTGATGAGCTGCACCTGCCGTTCAGTCATGCCGCCGGAGATCGGCACCACGGTGCAGGCGAGCTTCTCGGCGCCGTAGTGGACGCCGAGTCCGCCGGTGAAAAGACCATAACCATAGGCATTGTGGATGATCATGCCAGTCCGGCCGCCGGCGGCGCGGATCGAGCGCGCCATCACGTCCGACCAGGTGTCTATGTCGCGTTGGGTATAGCCGACTACGATCGGCTTGCCCGTGGTGCCTGAGGAGGCATGCACCCGCACCAGCTTTTCGCGCGGCACGGCGAACATGTTAAAAGGATAATTGTCGCGGAGATCGGTCTTCACCGTGAAGGGGAATTTTGCGAGATCCGCAAGCTCGCGAAAGTCGGACGGATGCACGCCGGCCTTGTCGAAGGCGTTGCGGTAATGCGCGACGTTGTCATAGGCGTGCTTCAGCGACCAGGCCAGCCGCTGCTTCTGCAGTGCCATGATCTCGTCACGCGAGGCGCGCTCCTGCGCGTCCATCTCCGCGCTATAAGTGTTGCCACCTTCCTTGAGCCTCGTCAGAGCCATCCTCGTTTCCCCTCATCTTCGTTTGTTCTTTTCTTTGCTTTCTTATTGATCCTGCGCCGGCAGCCACGCGCCGGGAATGACACGCGAATGCCCGCGGAACTCCGCGATGACGGTGTCGCCGACAGTGACACGCACGTCGTAGATGCCGGAGCGGCCGCCACGGGTGATCTCTCTAGCCTTCGCAACCAGGCAATCGCCGAGCTTGCCCGGCCTGATGAAAGTGATCTGGCCTTGCGCCGCGACGACGCGCTCATTGTGCGAGTTGCAGGCAAATGCGAAGGCAGAATCGGCGAGCGTGAAGATGAAGCCGCCGTGGGCGATGCGCTGGCCGTTGACCATGTCCGGCCGCACCACCATCGTCACCGTCGCGAAGCCCGGGCCGATGTCGACGATCTCCATGCCGAGCCCCTTGGAGGCATCGTCCTCCGCCCACATCGCGTCAGCACAGGCGCGGGCGATATCCTCGGGCGACAGGGCAGCTTTGATGTTCACGCGCTTCTCCCGGGCAAGTGTTTATCCATCATGCTCTGCTGCTCGGCCAAAACTGTCAAACATGGTCGTAATCGACCACGACTCGCTCCGACGACGGCTTCGCCTGACAGGTCAGGATAAAGCCGGCCTTCAGCTCCCAGGGTTCCAGCGAGTAGTTGATGTCCATCGGCGCCTCGCCCTCGACCAGCTTGGCGCGGCAGGTCGAGCACATGCCGCCCTTGCAGGCGAAGGGCAGATCGACGCCGGCGCGGAGCGCGGCATCGAGGATCGCCTCGTCCTCGGCAACAGGCACATCGCGGCGTTTGCCGTCGATGATGAGGGACGCGACCGCCTTCGGTGGCGCGTCGGGGGCAACGGCCTTCTTCGGCCGCGGCTTGCCGCCGAATTCGGAGACGAAGCGCTCCACATGGATACGCTCTTCCGCGACCCCAAGATCGCGGCAGGTCGCCTCGATGTCCTCGCTCATGCCTGATGGACCGCAGATGAAGACATGGTCGACGCTTGCGGCCGGCACCAGCGAACGCAAGAGCACCCTCACCTTGTCGCCGTCGAGCCGGCCATGCAGGATCGGGATGTCCTGTTCCTCACCGGAGATGACGTGGAAGATCGAAAGACGGTCGATGAAGCGATCCTTCAGCTCCTCCAGCGCTTCGAGAAACATGATGTTGTCGGTAGAGCGGTTGCCGTAGAACAAGAAGAAGCGGCTCTGCGGTTCACGCGCGAGTATGCCCTTCACGATCGAGAGGATGGGCGTGATGCCGGAGCCCGCGGCAAAGCCGACATGGATGCGCCCGCTCTCCGCCGATGGGACCAGGCCGAAGCGCCCCGTCGGCGTCATCACATCGAGTTCGTCACCGCATTTCAGCTCGTCCGCCGCCCAGCTCGAAAATGCGCCGCCGTCGACCTTCTTCACGGCAATCCGGATCTCGCCGTCCTCGGGTCCGGAACAGATGGAATAGGAGCGGCGAACCTCTTCGCCATCGAGCGTCGTGCGGAGCGTCAGGTATTGGCCGGGCGTGAACGCGTAATCGCTGGCGAGTTCGCCGGGAATGGCGAAGGTCATCGAGATGGCGTCCGAGGCCTCGCGACGGAGGTCGTTGACGGCCAGGCGATGGAAGCGCGGTGCGGCTGCTGACATGGTCAATGACACTTGAAATAGTCGAAGGGTTCGCGGCAGGCCTTGCAGCGCCAGAGCGCCTTGCAGGAGGTCGAGCCGAATTCGGACAAGAGTTCGGTCTTATCAGAACCGCATTGCGGACACGCGACGGTCTGTCCGCCGAATAGCGCGCGGCGCGAGCTTGAGGCCTGCGGCGGCGCGATGCCGTAGGCGCGCAGCTTGGCGCGCCCCTCCCCGCTCATCCAATCCGTGGTCCAGGCCGGCGACAGCACCGTACGCACGTTCGGACGACGGAAGCCGGCGCGTTCCAGCGCGAGCTCGACTTCGAGTGCGATCATGTTCATGGCAGGGCAGCCCGAATAGGTCGGCGTGATCGCGACCTCGACGCGATCGCCGTCCAGAACGACGTCACGGAGCACGCCGAGATCGCCGATAGTCAGCACCGGAATCTCGGGATCGACCACGCTCGCCGCAGCATCCCAGGCGCGCCGGCGCAGGTCAGTGTCGCGATCCAGCGCCGTCACCATGTCAGCCCCGGAAAAGTGCGCTGCATCGATTGCAGCTCGGACAGCAGATGGCCGAGATGCTCGCTGTGCCGGCCAGAACGGCCACCCTGCTGCATCCAGCCGTTCTGCGGCAGCTCAAGTGTCGCCTCGCTGACGATATCCGACAACGTCGTCAACCAGCGACCGCGCAAGCTCGCCGGATCAACCGCAATGTCGGCATCGATCAGGGCGCGTTCGCCCTTGTCGACGGCAAACATCTCACCGGTGAAGGCCCAGAGATGATCGATCGCGGCCTGCGCGCGGGCGCGGCTTTCGTCCGTGCCGTCACCGAGCCGGATGATCCACTCCGAGGCATGGCGCAGATGATAGGCGCTCTCTTTCTCCGACTTGGCTGCAATGGCGGCAAGCGTCGTATCGCGCGAGGTCATCATCGCGCGCCAATAGAAATCGGCGAAGGCGGAATAGAAGAACTGCCGAACCAGCGTCTGAGCGAAGTCTCCGTTCGGCTGCTCGACCAGCAGCAGATTGCGGTACTGCCTGACGTCGCGCAGATAAGCGAACTTGTCCTCGTCGTTGTCCTCGCCCTCGATCCTGGCAGCATAGCCATAGAGCTCCCGCGCCTGCCCGATAAGATCGAGCGCGATGTTGGACAGCGCCATGTCCTCTTCCAGCATCGGCGCATGCCCGCACCATTCCGACAACCGGTGGCCGAGAATTAGCGCATCGTCGGCCCGGCGCAGCGCGTAGAGCACCAGCGGCGTTTCAGAGACCTGGATGTTGGCGACCGGCATCACATATGTCCCACCTCTTCGGGCACCTCATAAAAGGTCGGGTGCCGATAGATCTTCGACTCCGCCGGCTCGAACATCATGCCCTTGTCGGCGGGATCGCTCGCGGTGATCGCAGTGGACGGCACGACCCAGATCGACAGGCCCTCGCCGCGGCGGGTGTAGATGTCGCGGGCGGCCTGCAGCGCCATCGTCGCGTCGCTTGCATGCAGCGAGCCGACATGCTTGTGCGCGAGCCCGTTGCGGCTGCGAATGAAGACTTCCCACAGCGGCGTGTTCGGCGTGGCCATCGTGATCTCCTATTCCGCGGCTTGTGCGGTCTGACGCTGCGCGCGCTTAGCGGCGTAGCTAGCCGCCGCCTCGCGCACCCAGGCGCCCTCCTCGTGCGCCTTGCGGCGCGCGGCGAGCCGATCGCGATTGCAGGGGCCGTTGCCGGCGAGCACCTGCTTGAATTCGGTCCAGTCGATCTCGCTGTAGCGCCAGTGCCCGTCGGCATCCTGCGTCATGGCGGGATCGGGAATGGTGAGGCCGAGATATTGCGCCTGAGGCACGGTGGCATCGACGAATTTCTGGCGCAGTTCGTCATTGGAGAAGCGCTTGATCTTCCACTTCGTCGAGGTGTCGCTGTGCTGGCTCGCGGCATCGGGCGGCCCGAACATCATCAGCACCGGCCACCACCAGCGGTTCAACGCATCCTGCGCCATCGCCTTCTGCTCCTCCGAGCCGCGGCACAGCGTCAACATGATCTCGTAGCCCTGACGCTGGTGAAAGGACTCCTCCTTGCAGACGCGGATCATCGCGCGCGCATAGGGGCCATAGGAGCAGCGGCACAGCGGGATCTGGTTCATGATCGCGGCGCCGTCGACCAGCCAGCCGATAGTGCCGATGTCGGCCCAGGTCAGCGTCGGATAATTGAAGATCGAGGAATATTTGGCCTTGCCGGCGAGCATGGCATCGACCAGCTCTTCGCGCGAGGTCCCTAACGTCTCGGCGGCGGCATAGAGATAGAGCCCGTGGCCGCATTCGTCCTGCACCTTGGCGAGCAGCGCGGCCTTGCGGCGCAGCGTCGGGGCGCGCGTGATCCAATTGCCCTCCGGCAGCATGCCGACGATCTCGGAATGGGCGTGCTGGGAGATCTGGCGGGTGAGCGTCTTGCGATAGGCCGCCGGCATCCAGTCGTTCGGCTCGATGCGCTCCTCGGCATCAATGCGGGCCTGGAATTGTGCAGCCCTGGCTGCGTCCTCAAGACCGCGATCGTCGGTCTCGGCCGTGTTCAGCGCCTGGGTATACATGCGCATCCTCCCGATTTGTTGGGAGGAATTGTATAACAAAATTTAGTTCATGCAAGATATTTCTGTAACATATATCAGACCCCGAACCTCCGTTCCAGAAGCTTCCGCGCCGCCGGCAAGGGTCCCCTCTCGTTAGTTCCATGCCTGTCGAGCCACTGTTCCGAGGGAGCCAGCAGCGCGCGATAAATCTCGCCACAAAGCGCACGCGCTGCCCTGCCCGGCCAATCCGCCGGCAGCAGGCTTTCGGGCAACAGCGGGTCGCGCAGCACGACGCGGCGGTAATAGTGGATCAGGAGGATGCGCGCGGTGAAGGCGTCGGTCTCGGACAAATCCGTGCCGCGGGCGATCGCGGCACGGAGCGGCTCGAACGTCTTCATGAATTTCACATAGGCGTCCGCGGTACGGTCCAGCGGCCAGCTCGCGCTGAGCAGGCGGCGCCCGCTGTCATCCTCCGCCGAGACTTCAAGACGGATCGCGCCAACCGCCTCGTCGGGCACCGGTACGCCCGATGGCGCAACCCAAACGCCCGGCAGCGGAGTGCCGAAGCCGGCATTGCGGAGTGCCTCGCGCGAGGCGTCGCGGTCCTCGCCATTGCCGATCAGCAGCAGCTCGAAGCGCCCGGTCCAGTCGGACGGCGGCGGATCGTAGATGTGGCGCGTCGCGGCCTCGAAGGTCTGGCGTCCCTTTTCGGCCAGCCGATAGAAGCTGTTGCGGCCAACCTTTTCGCGCGTCAGCCAGCCATCGGCTGCAAGGCGCGACATCGCGGTACGCACCACGCCGCTGTCGATGTCGAGGCTTTCGAAGAATTCCAACAGCGTACCGAGCCACACCACACCGCCGCGCGGTACGATGGCATCACCGAATACGGTGATGACGATGGAGCCCGTGCGCGACGGCTCGCGCTTGAGCTGGTCGATGATGCGGGACAACGGATGTGCCATGCGGAAGGCATAGCGCGTTTGGTGCGGGCGCGACAATGGAGGGGAACCACGCCGTTGCTCCTCTCCCGTTTCGTTCTTACGGGCAGAGGCGAAGCATCACCGATGCGGATCGGGATAGGCCAGGCTGCGCCAGCCGCTGCGGTCGAACGGCTGCCACTGGCCTTCCGTCTGTGCGAGGCGATCGGCGACCGCGTAGACCACGGCGGGATGGTGTCCCATGCCGCAATGGCTGCTTTCGACCTCGATGCTCTCGGTCTGCGCTCCCGATTTCTCCATGCAGCCCTGCCAGGCGCAGACACCATCGGTGCGGCTGAAGATGGCGGTGGTCGGCACCGGCGGCGGGACGGCGAGCTCGCCGCCGAAGTGCGGATCGACCTCGTCGGCCTTCCGCCCGCTCGCCCATTCATAGACGCGCCAGGCGTTGGTCGAACGCGGATTGCCGGCAAAGGGGCTGCCGAGCGTAATCACCTGGCGCACGCGCTCCGGCATCATCTTGGCGAGCTGGCGTGCATAGAGGCCGCCGAGGCTCCAGCCGATCAGGCTGATCTTGCGGCCATGCGCGTCGCTGAGTTCCTGGACCAGATCGACCATCGCTTGCTGGACGCCGGGACGCAGGCCGTAGTTGCGACCCTGGCCCCAGCCGCTCACCGCATAGCCCTTGCTGGTCAGAAACGCGCGTAGCGCGCGCGTGGAGGAATCGGAGGCCACGAGGCCTGGCAGCACCAGCACCGGATGCCCGTCACCGCGCGGCGCGAGGCTCAAGAGCGGCAGCGCGCCGAGGAAGGCGCCGAACTCGTGGATCGCGCGCCCCTCCAGCAACATCAGGGAGCGGGACGGCGGACGCAGCGTCTGGGCAGTTGCGGTCATCAATGTTCCCTTGGGAAGAATTCCTGGAAAGCCCGGCTGCGTTGCCGGAAAACGGGCATGGATTCCAACACGCCGGCCTCTTGAACGTTCCGCAGCGCAACATGAATCAGCTAGGCGGCGGGTTCCCGACATTCAAGCGGGAGAGGCGCAAGGCGACAATAGGCTCAGGCGTTAATGCTAACGGCCGTGACGCAAAAGTCACAACAATCGGAGCAGGAATTCGACGGAGTAGAGTACAAGTCCGGCCAGGCCGCCGATCAGCGAGCCGTTGAAGCGGATGTATTGCAAGTCGCGCCCGATGTTGATTTCGATCAGAGAAATCAACTGCGTCATATTCCACGCCTTGACCTGGTCGGAGATGAAAGTCGAGACGCCGCCCTTCTGATCGGCGACGAAGCTGCGCAGCACGGTCACTAGGCCCTTGTTGATCTCGCCGCGCAACTCGGCATCGCCCGCGAGCGCTTCGCCTGCGGCAACGAACATGCCGGCGAGATGATGCTGGAGCACCTGCGTCTCGCCGCTGGCGCTGCGCTCGATGAAGGAGCGCGTGTTGGCCCAAACGGTGCGGGCGAGTTGGGCAAGCTCGGGGCGCGCCAGCAGATCGCGCTTCAGCCCGGCGATACGGTCGATATAGGCCTGGTCGGTGCCGAGCCTCTCGACGAAGGTCAGCACCATGCGGTCGAATTCACCGCGAAACGGATGCTTGGGATCGCTGCGCACTTCATTGAAGAAGGCGGTGGCGGATGCGACGATCTTGTTCACCAGAAACTTGTCGGCGCGGTAGAGCCTGAGCAGGGTCGGCAATTCCGCGCGCACCTTCTCGCGGATCATCGCCATCGTCTCCTTCTGATTCAGCGTCTCGTGCATCACGCGCAGGAGATCGTCGAACAGAATCTGGTGCCGTCCCTCAGCTATGAAGCCGCGCAGCGTGCCGGCCGCGAGCGGCGCAAGGTCGATCGCCTGGAGCTGCGATGACATGCGGCGGATGATGAACGTCATCAGGCCCGAGCTTTCCGTCGCTGAGAACGCCTCCGGCAGCAGACGCAGCGCAAAGCGCGCAAGATCGTCGCTGCGCTTGCGATCACGCAGCCAGTCGGCAACGAAGGAGCCGAAATCGATTTCCTTCAGCTTGGCCTCGACGGGTCCCGCCTCGAGGAAATGCACCTGGATGAACTCGCCGAGCTTGTCGGCGATGCGGGCCTGGTTGCTCTGGATGATCGCGGTATGCGGGATCGGCAGGCCGAGCGGCCGCTTGAACAGCGCAACCACGGCATACCAATCGGCGAGCCCGCCGATGGTCGCGGCTTCCGCGAAGGCCGCGACGAAGCCGAACACGGGATGCACGTTCAGCAGGATCTTCGCGACGATGAAGAGCGCAAGCGTCGCGGCCAGAACCAACGTCGCGAGCGCTTTCACGCGGCGCAGCTCGGCCGCACGTTTGGCGTCACCAGGGGTGTCGAAGGAGAAGGCGGCGGGTGGAGTCATCACTGCATCACAGTACTCGTCATTGCGAGCCAAGCGAAGCAATCCAGTCTGCTTCCGTGGAAAGACTCTGGATTTGGTTCGCTGAGCCTGTCATGGGGCCGCGCTTTGCGCGGGCCCGGTGGCTCGCAGTGACGGTGGCGCAAAAAAACAAAGGCCCGCCGAAGCGGGCCTCAAAATCAGTTTCTCGTCTCAAGGCGCCGTATCACGCGGTCTTGTTGTAGACCTTGGCGAAATTGTCCTGAGCGGACTTCGCACCGTTGGCGGCGAGCTTGCCGAAATAGTCGGCAGTCGCCTTGGCTCGCGAGACGAACACTTCACCGCGGGCGCGGAGCAGGCTCGACTGGATCTCGACGGCCTCGCTGATCGACTTGGCGGACGCGAGCTTGTCGATGCCCGAGAAGAACGCCTCGGCGTCCTCATAGATCGCCTGCTGAATGTTGCGGCTGATCTTGCCGGCCTCGGCGACGGATTCTGTCACCGCGTTCTCGACAGCGGCGGTCACCCGCTCGGAGCCGGCGAAAGCTTCGGCAGCACGGTCTTTGGCGGTGTTGGCAGTCTTCTTGACGAACTCGCGGGCGGCCTCAGGAACTTCCAGATTCTGGATGTTCTTGAAAGCGTCCTTGAAGGCCTCGAAGGCGGTGTTGGTTTCGGTGGTCATGGGGTTCTCTCCATCCTCATTGCTCTGAGCTATGGCTCACCCCGTCCGCATGGCCCGGGGCACGACATATATGGCATGGACTATTGTGCGATGCAATAATCTTATTGCACTGCGGTATCACGGAATCGTGAACAGCCTCCCAAAAGGGCACCGCGAGCTTTTGTCGGCGGCCGTCCCGAACGAATTAGGTCCGTTTCGGCCCGATCTTCGTCTTAATGCTGGACCGCGCCTGGCAATCCATAGGCCTCCATCTGGGCCTGAACCTGCGCGATATTGTGCCCGAGCACGACGATGTCGTGGGTCTTGCCATCGACGTCCCGGACATGATCGCGCAGCAGAGCCTCGGCCTTGAAGCCGAGGCTTTCGAACAAGGCAATCGCCGCCTGTTGGTCGACCGTCATCTGCACCGAGAGCTTTTCCAGGCCAGCTCCGAGCGCAAGTGCAAAGGTCTCCTGCGAGAGCGCCTTCCCGACACCCTGCCCGCGTACGTCGGACGAGACCACCATGCGGATCTCACCGACATGAGGCGACCAGGAATGCGGATCGCGCACCAGCGTGCCGCAGCCGACGACCTTGCCGTCCCTCACCGCGAGCAGGCTCGTGATCGCGCCGCGCTCGATCTCCTTGACCCAGGCGGAGAGCACCTTCGGCTGGCTGATATTGCGCGGCAGGAACAACAGATCATGGGACGGAAGACCTTGGCCGAAGGCCAGCACCGCGGCTTCGTCTCCAGGCGACATCAGGCGGATTTCGATATCACCGGCATCGGTCTTGAGGTGACGCGGATAGGAACGCTGCTCATTCATGTCGATCTCTTTCCCAGCCAGGAGTCCAGTTTCGGCCACAGCCGCTTCACCGCATTGGCACCGGCCACGAGGGAGACGTGGCCGCCCTTCAACATCACTTCTTCCTTGTCCTCGGAGCCGATCTTTGCGATCAGGTGCTTTGCGGCGTCATAAGGCACGATGTGGTCATGCTCGGCGACCGCATGCAGGATCGGCACCTTGATGTTCTCCAGCTTCGCCGCGCGGCCGCCGACCGACATGCTGTCATTGAACAGCTTGTTGTCCCACATCAGATCCTTGGTGATGGTGCGGAAATATTCACCCGCCAGCGGCAGCGTGTCGGTCGCCCAACGGTCGAACATGCGGTAAGACTTGACGAACTCGTCGTTCCAGATGTTCTCCCAAAGTTGGATCTGGCTCACCGTGCGCGAGGCCGGGCGCAACATCTCGAACGAGGACAGGATCATCTCCGGCGGCACGTTGCCGACGCTATCGACAAGATGGTCGACGTCGAAATAGCGGCGATCGGAGAAGTTCGAGAACAGCTTCATCTCGCGGAAGTCGATCGGCGTAGTGAAGCAGATCAGATTCTTCATCGGCCCGTCCTTGTGGATCGAGCCGTAGAGCAGCGACAGCACGCCGCCGAAGCAATAGCCGATGACGGAAACGTCCTGCTCGCCGGAATCGGCTTGCACACGGCGGACGCAATCCGGAATGAAGTCGAGGACATAGTCCTCCATCCGCAGGCTCTTCTCCTCCGGCCGCGGCGCGCTCCAATCGAGCATGTAGACGTCATAGCCGCGCCTCAAGAGGAACTCGATGAAGCTCTGGCCAGGGACGAGGTCGAGAATGTAGCCACGGTTGGTGGTGGCCATCACGATCAGCACCGGCACGCGGTAGATCTCGTCCGACATTGGCCGGTAGTGATAGAGGCTCATCGTGCCGCGCGAATGCAGCACGTCCTTCGGTGTCGATCCGAGCGTGGGGCCGGAGGTCGAGAAATATTCGACGCCCTTAATGCTGCGTTGGATTGCGCGCTGCACCTCGGTCTGGATGCGCTCCGGGATATATGCGAAATCAAGTCCCGTCGGCGCGTTCATGTCCGCTCTCCGTTTTCAGAGGGCGGGCGCTTCGTCCGCGGCGGCCGTGGGGCGCCGGCGCCGCCTTGCGAGATTCCGGAATTTGCCGCCATCTGGCTCAGCATCGACCTCATCTCGCCGATCTGGGCTTCGATGGACTGGAGCCGTTCCGCAAGGCCCATGACCTGCTGCCGGCTCGCCAGGTTCATTGCGACGAGATACTTCTCCATGAGTTCACCGAGCTGCTTCTGAGCACCTGCAGCAACTCCTCCCGCGCGGTTCATCGCCTGTGAGAATTCGGGCGACGACATGGCTTCGTTGGCGAAGGAGTTGAACCCCTTCTCCATCTCGCCCATCATCTTCTGCCACATGGCGACAGGGTCGTTGAGCTTGTCGGTCATCGGCGTCCTCCTGATCTCGAGAGCTTCGATGCCCTTCTTTTGGGCCATACCACACCCTTGCGAGGGGCCGGTCAACCGGCGAGCGGTCCGGTGCCGCCCACACGGCTTCTTTGCCGCGGGAAACCGTGCAATACAGCATTGGTCAGCAGCAAGGGATAGCGACCGTGAACGTCCATCAGCCGCCCCAGACCGTCCGCGCCAACGGGATCGACATCTGCTACGAAATCTTCGGCAACGACAATGCCGAACCGCTGCTGCTGATCATGGGGCTCGGGGCGCAGATGATCCATTGGGATGATGCATTCTGCGAGCAGCTTGCCGCGCGCGGCTTTCGCGTGATCCGCTTCGACAACCGCGACATAGGCAAGTCGAGCCATCTGACCGGCGGCAAGCGGCTGACGCCGCTCGAGCTGCTGAAGCTACGCTTCCTCAGGATTCCGGTTGCCGCAACCTACAAGCTGATCGACATGGCGAAGGACACGGTCGGGCTGATGGATGCGCTCGGCATCAAGTCGGCGCATCTGGTCGGGGCCTCCATGGGCGGCATGATCGCCCAGGAGGTGACGCTATCATTCCCCGAGCGCGTACGCTCGCTGACCTCGATCATGTCGACGACGGGCAATCCGCGCGTGCCGCCGCCGACACGCGAGGCCGCCGCAATGCTGATGGCGCCGCCGCCACGCAGCAAGGAGGAATTTATGGTCCGCTTCGGCCAGACATGGAAGATCTTGCGCGGCGGGTCTTTTCCGGAAGAGGAAGCGCTCGACCCTGAACGCGCCGAGCGCGTGTTCGCACGCGGACTCAATCCGGCCGGCGTCGGCCGGCAGCTCCGCGCCGTGCTCGCCTCGGGCAGCCGCAAGGAACGGCTGCATGGGGTGAAGACGCCGACGCTCGTCATTCACGGCACCGTCGATCCCCTGGTCCATCCCGAAGGCGGCAAGGACACGGCAGCGTCAATTCCCGGCGCCAAGCTGTTGATGATCGAAGGCATGGGCCACGCGCTGCCGATGCGCTTCTGGCCCGAGATCATCGGCGCCATCGACGACCACGCGCATGGCGCGGCGGCGCAAGCCGCCTAGCCCTTCCTCGCGATCCAGATCACGTGGCGCGCGCCGCCGCCTCTGCCGGTGGCGCGGACGTTGATTTCGTTGACGTCGAAGCCGGCGCTCGCAATGCGCTTGGTGAAGGCCGGGTTGGGCCCTGACGACCAGACAGCGAGCACGCCGCCTGGCCGTAGCGCCGTCTTAGCCGCCATCAAACCGTCCGCATTGTAGAGCGCGTCGTTATCCTTTCGTGTCAGCCCTTCCGGCCCGTTGTCGACGTCGAGGAGAATGGCGTCGAAGGCGGAGCGCTGCGCCCGAATGATTTCGCCAACGTCGGTCTCCCGGATGCTCACCCTGGGATCGTCGAGGCTGTCGCCGAAGACCGACGCCATCGGGCCGCGTGCCCAGGCCACCACCGCAGGCACAAGTTCGGAGACCACGATCCTCGCCTTGCCTCCGAGCACGGCAAGCGCCGCGCGCAGCGTAAAACCCATGCCGAGGCCGCCGATGAGGACGACGGGCTTTGCGACGTTCTCGATCTGCTTTGCCGCCAGCGTTGCAAGCGCGGCCTCCGAGCCCGACAAGCGGCTGTTCATCAGCTCGTTGCTGCCGAGCTTGATGGAGAACTCCTTGCCGCGCCGCATCAGGCGGAGCTCACCGTCGGAACCGGGGATTTGCGCGGTGTCGATCTTTTCCCAGGGAATCATGCCTGACGTTTAGCACGATCGGGCCCGTGGTCACCCACCCGCCCAAACGTCCAGCACATAGCGGTTGCTCGCGCCCATCTCCTCGATCCAGCGTGCACTGGCCGCGGCATCGCTACCGCTCTTTTCGCGGTGCATCGCGACAAGGGCTGCCTTCACATCGGGCTCCATCTTGCTGCCGTCGCCGCAGACATAGATGATGGCGCCTTGCTCGATCAGCGACCAGACCTTGTCCTTCCGCGCGGCCAGGAGATGCTGCACATAGGTCTTCGGGCCATCGGCACGCGAGAACGCGGTGAAAAGCTCGGTGATGCCGCTTGCCGCCAGCGCCTTCAGCTCGTCTGCGTAGAGAAAATCCTGATCGGGATGGCGGCAGCCGAAGAATAGCATCGCCGGACCAAGAGCAGTCCCCTTCGCCCTGCGCGCAGCGCGCTCCTGAAGGAACCCGCGGAACGGGGCAAGTCCCGTGCCCGGTCCGATCATGATGATCGGCACGGATGACTCGTCGGGGAGGCGGAAGCCGGCCTTGGTCTCACGCACGATGGCGTAGATCGTATCACCCGCTCGCCGGTTCGCCAGGTAATTGGAGCAGATGCCCTTGTAGGTGCCGCGCCCGGAAGCGGCCGGCCCTTCGACCACCCCGACGGTGATGCTGCACCGCGCCCGGTCGACCGACGGGGAGGACGAGATCGAGTAATAGCGCGGCGCGAGCAGCGAGAGCATTTCGAGATAGACGTGGAACGGCAATTCGCAGGCCGGATATTCGAGCAGCAGGTCGAACACCGATTTGCGTCTGGCCAAGATCTCGGTGCGGTAGAGCTCGAGTGGCTCAGCCTCCTCCCCGACAAACGCCAGCAGCTTTGGTTTCGTCACCGGGCAGCGCGTGTGCTCCGCCATGATCTGGATCTGCTTCCGTGTCGCGACCTGCTGCAGCTCGACGAACTCACTGAGCAGACGGCCGACCGACACGGCCTCGCCGACGGGCAATTGCGCCCGGCGGCCTTCGGCGACCTGAAGCCGGATCTGATCGGCTGGCAGGAAGCCGAAGCGGCGGGCGACCGAATCTACCAGTGTCGGGTCGTTGCGCGGGACCACGCTCAAATGATCGCCGACCCGATAGGTGATGTTGGACGGCAGTTGCACCTCGATATGGCGCGTCGAACGCTCCGACGGATTGGGCCCGCTTCTGTTCTGAAGCTCTTCATTGACCAGAACCTTCATCGCGACAGCACCGCCCTGGGCCACGATAGTGTTGACGGCGGTCACCGCCACCGGCTCGATTGCATAGAGCGGATCGTCCTCCGGGGTGCGGGTGAAATTCCAGTCGATGCCGAATTCCTTGGTCGCGACCTGGGCAGCCGCCGGAAACCATTTCTGGAATTGGCCGTCGAGATCGCTTCGCGCATCGCCCTCGCCGCGCGGATAGACGGCGCGCGCGCCATGTGCCGACAATTGCTCGTCGATGAAGCGCGGCACCGACTGATATGTCGCTGCCCAATCGCTGTTGCCGCAGCCGAACACGGCGTAGCGCACATTGGCAAAGGCGTCCTTCGGCAAATCGCTGCCGAGCCATTTGACGAACTGCGTCGCATTGTCAGGCGGTGCGCCGTTGTAGGAGGCGCAGATGATCAGTACGCCTCCTTCCTGCGGCAGCTTGCCGACGTAATCGTCGAGCGGGCCGAGACGCACGGCAAAGCCGTTGATTTCCGCGAGGTCGGCCATGCGCGTCGCGAGCTCCTCGGCGGTGCCGAGATTGGAGCCGTAGAGCACCAGCATCGGCGTGTTGTGGCCGGGCCGGGCGGCCGGCTGACGCGGTCCCTTGGGTGCCGAAGCCACTGCCACGACTGGTCCGCCAAAGGCACCGCGCTCGCGATCGGCGCGCGGGCGAACCTTGATCTTGAAACCCTCCGGCTTGATCGTCAGCGTTTCCTTCAGGTGCATCTGATAGCGCTGGTGATCGATCAGCTTGAAGCGCTGGAGGATCATCCCGAGCGCAAGCGCAGCCTCGTGCATGGCAAAGCCCCGGCCGATGCAAGCCCGTTGGCCGTTGCCGAACGGCTTCCAGGCATTGATCGGCCGTTTGGCTTCCGCCTCGCGGCTGAAATTCTCGGGATCGAAGATATCAGGGTTCGGTCCCCAGACTGAGGGATCGCGATGCAGCGCCGTCACCAGGATGGTGGTGAACGTGCCCTTCCTGAGCTTGTACTTGCCGCCGCCGATGGTCTCATCGTTGAGGGGCGAGATACCATAGGCTGGCGCCGGCGGCCACAGCCGCAGCGCCTCCTTCAGGATCTGCGTGATGTAGGTGAGCTGCGTCACCTGCTGATAGGTCGGCTTCGCATCGACGTCGGGACCGAAGACGCGGTCGACCTCGTCATAGGCCTTCTTGAGGATGTCCGGATGCTTGAGCAGTGCATAGAGCGTGTAGGACAACAGGCCGCTGGTGGTCTCGTGGCCCGCGATCAGGAAGGTGTTGATCTGGTAGCGAATGTTGACGTCATCGAGCTGCTCGCCGGTCGCGCGGTCGATGCCGGTCATCATCGCGGCCAGCATGTCCTTCTTGTCGTCGATCTCGTCCGCACTCTTGCGTCGTTCTGCAATGATCTCGTCGACCATCTTGTTCATGAAGGCGACGTCTTCGGCCAAGGTCTTGCGCCGCTTCTGCATCCAAAGCTGCTCGAAGGGCAGGCCACGCGTCATCATGATGGTTTCGAGCGAGCGCACCAGCGACTCGACGAACGGGTGGTAATCGCGGCGGTAGAACGAGTTGAAGCGGTAATCGAAGCCGCACAGGCCGATTGTGTCCAGCGTCAATGCAGTCATGTCGTGGACGACGTCGATCTCGTCGTCGGCGTTGAGCCGCTCCCATTTGTGGACGAGCTGCTCGGCGATGTCGACCATGCTCGGGTGATACGACTGCATGGCCCGGTTGCCGAACGGCTGGAGCAGGATGTTGTGGGCCTTGCTCCAGTTCGGCTCCTTGGTATCGGCCGTGAACAAGCCGTCGCCACCGACCGCACGCACACGCCGCAGCGCACCGCGCACCGTCTTGTCGAAGCGCTTTTCGTCAGAGAGCTCGTCGACGAGGTCGTGGCCGGAGACGACCACGATCGGCGAGCCCATCATGTCGAGCCAGAAGATCGGACCCAGCTCTTTTGCGAGCCGCGTCAGGTGCTGCACGGGGGCGGCCGAGTCCAGCGACAGCATGTTGCCGACCACCGGCTTGGTCGGCGGATGCGGGATCGGGTCCAGTCGGTTCTTGGATGACATCAGAAGTGCTTCCCCCTGCCTCAGGCGTCGATCTCGTCATTGCGAGGAGCGAAGCGACGAAGCAATCCAGACTGCCTCCGCGGGCACATTCCTGGATTGCTTCGCTGCGCTCGCAATAACGGCCTAGCCGAACCGCCTTCTACGCCATTCGATCAGCTTGGCACTGACCTCTTCCGGCTTCTCCTGCTGCGTCCAATGGCCGCTGTCCTTAACGAGATACTTCTCGAGATCGGGAATCAGCTTGTCCATGCCATCAGCGGAGGATGGCGGCAACACCGCGTCGTTCTCGGCCATGATCATCAGCGACGGCACGCGGACCGTATGATCGAGCCCTTCGGAGCGCGCCCAGTTGCGCGACATGTTGCGGTACCAGTTGATGCCGCCGGTAAAACCCGTTTTGGTGAAGGCATCGACGAAGACTTTCTTCTCTTCCGGCGACAGGATCGGCGTACGCGGATCGTGCCTCGCATCATAGCCGGCAATCATCTGCGGAAATGCCAGATTGAGCCGCGGCGAAGCGCCGACACCGGCAACCACCTCCTCCGGCGGGGTGTCGGCCGGGCGCGGCACCGGCTTACGCATGAACGCATCGAAAGTCTGTTCGACACGGCTGCCGAAAATCCTGTCCGGCTCGCGCGCCGGATCCTGGAATTGAACGATGTACATCTTGTCGCCGAAGCGTGCGCGCAACAGCTCGATCGGATCGGCCCAGGCGCGATTGGTGTGGGGCGTGTTGATGCCGACTACCCCGGCGACCCGGTCGATGTGCCGCAACGGCATCTGCCAGACGATGAAGCCGCCCCAATCGTGACCGACGAAGATCGCCTTATCGATCTGCAGATGATCAAGCAGTCCGACGAGATCGCCGGTCAGGTGCTCAATGTCGTAGGCCTCGACCGGCCCGGGCCGGTCGGTCGCACCGTAGCCGCGCTGGTCGGGCGCGATCACGCGGATGCCGGCCTCGCTCAGTGCCTTGATCTGGTGGCGCCAGGAAAAGGCGAGCTCGGGCCAGCCGTGGCACAGCACGACCGGCGGCTTGTCGTCTGCCGGGCCAGCCTCGTAATAGCCCATGCGGATTCCGTTCGTCGTCGCGAACTTGAGCGGCGGCATTTCAATCATCGCGAACTCCTTATTCCGCAGCGCGCTTGATGTCGGCCGCGGGCGGCGCATAGGCCGCCTCCAGTGCGGCGAACTCTTCCGGCAGCATGTCGCACATCACCTGCACATGCGGAATGATGTTGGCGCCGACGATGAAGCCGAAATCGAGCTGGTCCCGATAGCTCTGCACGGTGATGTTGAGCGCCTGCCCATGCGTCGAGATCGAGACCGGAAAAATGTGCAGAAGCTCGGCCCCTGCAGCATAGAGCGTCTGCCGCGGTCCCGGGACGTTGGACACCGTGATATTGGCGGCCGGCGGCAGCACGTCGGACAGGTTGGAGCGGCCGTAGAGCAGCGCCAGGATCTGCACCATGATCGGGGCACCCAGCATCGAGATGTTGGAGACCTGCGGCATCAGCGCCCGCAGCGGATGCGACATCTCTTTGGACTTGGCCGATTGCGCGATGATGGCTTCCAGCCGCGCCTTTGGATTGTCGATGTTGGTTGCGATCGAGCAGATCATGCCGAACACCTGGTTATTGGCCTCGGTGTTGCCCTCCTCGCGCAGCGAGATCGGCACCGCCGCAGTCAGCGATTTCGCCGGCAGCGTGCCATATTGCTGAAGATAACGGCGGACCACGCCGGAGGCGAGCGCCAGCACGACGTCATTGAGCTTGCCGCCGGCCTGCTTGGCCAGCGCCTTGGCCCGCGACAACGAGATCGATACGCCGGCGAAGCTCCGCTCCGACGAGATGGTCTTGTTGAGCATGGTCGGCGGCGACACCATGCTGGCGAGGCTCTCGCGCGATTTCGGATCTGCGACCTTACCGAGCACGTCGGAGACGCTCTTGAGCACCGTCGGGATGTTGCCGGCAAACCGCACCGCGCTCTCGATCTGGTACATCGCATTGTCGAACAGGATCGAGCCGATGTCGCTCTTGCCGGTACGCGGCAATTGCAGGTTCTTCGCGGCCGCCGACGCGTCGAGCGGCTGGCTGAAAAGCTGTTGATAGGAATCGAGCAGGTTGGCCGCGATATCGCGCGGCTCCTGTCCGGGCTTGGATCCAGCCGTCGGCGGATCGACCTTCCGCGGGATCGGCGAGATGTCATAGATCATGTTGGTCAAGGCTGCACCGGCGCCCCCGTCGATGGCGGCATGATGCATCTTGGAATAAAGGCCGACCTCGTTGTCCTTCATGCCCTCGAACACGTAGAACTCCCAGAGCGGACGGGCCCGGTTCAGGAGCTTGGCATGCATCCAGCCGACGATGCGTTCGAGCGTGGCGCGGTCGCGCGGCTGCGGCAGGCTGGCCCGGAAAATGTGACGATCGATGTCGAACTGATCGTCCTCGACCCAGGAGGGATGATCGATGTCGAGCGGCGCCTTCTCCAGCCGCGCCTTCAGGATCGGCGCGATGTGCAGGCGCGAGACGATCATGGCCTTGAAGTCTTCGAAGAAGTCGCCCTTGTAGTCGTCGGGCAGGCGAAAGATTGCCATGCTTCCGACATGCATCGGCATTTCCGGCGTTTCCAGATAGAGAAACGACGCGTCCAGCGACGACAGCTTCTTCCCGTCAGCCATAATTCCCTCCCGCAAGACTAGACGGGCGCCTTTGGTCGGCGCTTCTCGTCAGGCCGATACTGCCTGTTCCGCCGGGGCATATGCAATGGCAAACGGCCCGGCCCGGTCAAATGGCCGGAATTCCCCCTCCGATTGCGCCAGGCGGTCCGCCACGGCCCATAGCGCCGCGGGATTGACCCCGAGCCCGATATGGCTCGCCAGGTGCACCTCGATGTTCTCGGCACGGGCAGAGGGACGGAGCAGACAGGTCCGCCAGTTCACGACGCCGTCGGCACGCGAATAGATCGAGCTCGTGGGCACCGGCAGATCGCCGGCGAGCGCCTCGCGCTGTTCGGCAAAATCCTCGACCCGCTCGCCGGACAGCGCCTCGTACAGCCGCGTGGCGTTGGTCGCCCGTACGTCGTTGGCAAAAGGGCTGCCGAGCGTGACGACATAGCGGACCATCTCCGGCGCCTGAAGTGCGAGATCGCGGGCATAGACGCCGCCGAGGCTCCATCCGATCAGGCTGACCTTGCGACGCGACGCGGCGTGGATCTCGGCCAAGCGCATGCGCAGCGAATCCCGCATCCGCCCGAGCCCGCCGAGATTGCGGCCCATCCGCCAGGCATGTGCCTCATAACCGAGCTCGCTGAGATAGCGTCGCATCGGTGCCATCGAGAGATCGCTGGCGAGGAAGCCCGGCAGCGCCAGCACCGGATGGCCGTCGCCCCTGGGCGCGCGCATCAGCAGCGGTGACAGCAGCAGGCTCGCATTGAATTCGAGCAGACCCCGAGCCTCGGCAAGTAGCAGCCCGATACCCGGCGGACGAAGCCGGCCGGAATCCCGCGTCCCGTCCGGCCCTGATGACACTATTTCTTCTTGTCGCTGCTGCGCGTGCCGCCGAGGCCTGCCATCGCGACGAACATGTCCTGAAACCGTTCGGCGAGCTTGGGATCGTATGTAAACCAACTCTGCACCAACGATTCAGGCGAGACCTTGTCGATGTTGCTCAGGACCTGCTGCTGCAGCTTGTCCATCACCGCCGTCTGCATCGGCGACACGTCGGGCAGTCCAAAGAATTGGCGGGCCTCGAGGGGAGTGCAGTCGATTTCGATATTAACCTTCATGTCCCCTCCGGATGAGATTCGAGCGGCCTGCCGGCAGTATCGCCGCGAGTTGTGGTGCGACGCAAGCGCCTGATGCCGGCGCGACATGTCCCGACCCGCAACGGCCGAATATGGTCAACCAAGTCCAAAGTCGTAAGCCGCCCAAGCCAGGCGGCACGATCAGCATTGCTGCACAGCGGTGCAACTTGGCGCGTTCCTTGCTGGAATGGCGCTTGCACGGGTCGAGAACTCTGGGCAACATGGATTGATCGGCCGGCCGAACAAATCAAAAATCACCGGCACGGCAGTGTGGAGAGGGTCAAGAATGTCAGTAGGTCGAAGTCTGTTTGTGGCGATGCTCGCCGGTATGGCTGCGTTCTCGGTCTCGCCGGCGTCGAGCCAGACACTACGCTATGCCAACCAGGGCGACCTGAAGTCGCTCGATCCCTATACCCTCAACGAGAGCACCACTCACGCCCATCTCGGCCACGTCTATCAGGGCCTCACCGCGCGCGACAAGGACCTCAAGATCATTCCGGCGCTGGCGGAAAGCTGGGAGACGCCGGAGCCGACCCGCTGGCGCTTCCACCTGCGCAAGGGCGTGAAATTCCATAACGGCGATCCGTTCACCGCCGACGACGTGCTGTTCTCCGCCGATCGCGTCCGCAAGAAGGGGTCCAATATGCAGACCCGCCTTGCACCCGACGTCAAGGTCGTCAAGGTTGACGACTACACCGTCGATTTCGTCCTGCCCTCGCCCAATCCCATCCTGCATTCGTCGTGGGATGTCTGGTATATCATGGACAAGAAATGGGCCGAGGAGAACAACGTCGTCGATCCGACGCCGGTGGCGGCGACCACGCCTAGCTACGCCTCGCTCCACGAGAACGGCACCGGCCCCTTCATCATCGAAAGCCATCAGCCCGGCGTGAAGACGGTGTTCAAGGCCAACCCCAATTACTGGGGCAAGATGGATGGTAACCTGAAGGAGATCACCTTCACTCCGATCGCCTCCGACGCCACCCGCGTTGCCGCGCTGCTCTCGGGCGAAGTCGACGTCATCGAGCCGGTGCCGATCCAGGACATCTCCCGCGTCGATTCCAGCCCGAATGCCCAGGTGCTGAAAGGGCCGGAACTGCGCACCATCTTCATCGGCTTCGATCAGACCCGCGACGAGTTGCTCTACTCCAACATCAAGGGCAAGAATCCGTTCAAGGACGTCCGCGTCCGCGAAGCCTTCTACAAGGCTATCGACATCGAGCTGATCAAGACGCGCGTGATGCGCGGGCTGTCGACGCCGTCAGCTCTGATGATTGCGCCGGAACTGTTCGCGCTGTCCAAGGAGTTCACGCGGCCGAAATTCGACCCCGATGGCGCCAAGAAGCTCCTGACCGAGGCCGGTTACCCCGATGGCTTCGAGGTCACCATGGATTGCCCGAACGATCGTTACGTCAACGATGCGGCGATCTGCCAGGCCGTCGTCGGCATGCTCGCCCGTATCGGCGTCAAGATCAATCTCCTGGCCCAGCCGAAGGCGCAATACTTCGCCAAGGTGCTCAAGCAAGGCGGCTACCAGACCTCGTTCTACCTCTTGGGCTGGACGCCGAGCACGATGGATTCCCACAACGTGCTCTACGACATCATGGGCTGCCGGGACGATGCGAAATCCTCGCGCGGCGAAGCCAATCTCGGCGGCTATTGCAACAAGGAGTTCGACGCCATCACCGACAAGGTGCTGGTTGAAACCGACACCGCCAAGCGCAACCAGCTGATCAAGCAAGCCTACGAAATCGCCAACAAGGACTGGGCGTACATCCCGCTGCACCAGCAGGCGCTGGCCTGGGGCGTATCGAAAAAGGTCAACCTGCCGCAGCGCGCCGACAATCTCGTCATGTTCCACTGGGCGACCAAGAAGGAATAACCTCCGTTGAACACAAGGTCCCGGCAGCATCAGGCCTCCGGGACCTTTCCTTTTCCGGCTGACAAAGGCGTCGGCCAGACACACACTCAAGGACAGTGGAAGGCATGCTCGCTTTCACTCTTCGCCGCGCCGTTCAGGCCATCGGCGTCATGTTCGCCGTCGGCATCATCGCCTTCTCGATGTTCCGTTTCGCCGGCGACCCCGTCAACCAGATCGTCTCGATCGACACGTCGGCGGCCGAACGCGAAGCCGTGCGCAAGTCGCTCGGCCTCGATGATCCCGTGCCAGTGCAGTTCGTGCGCTATTTCGCCGATGCCGCGCAATTCAAGTTCGGCGTGTCCTATCAGTTCCGCCAGCCGGTCTCGACGCTGTTGATGGAGCGCATGCCCGCGACGCTGGAGCTTGCGATCTGCGCGACCGTCTTTGCAATGGTGCTCGGCATCCTGATGGGCGTCTACTCGGCGCTCAAGCGCGACACCGTGCTCGCCAAGTTATTCCAGGGGGTTTCGCTGATCGGCATCTCGCTGCCGACTTTCCTGATCGGTATTCTTCTGATCTATCTGTTCGCGGTGACATTGGGCTGGCTGCCCTCCTTCGGCCGCGGCGAGGTGGTCAAGCTCGGCTGGTGGACTACGGGCCTGCTCACGCTTTCGGGCCTGAAGGCGCTGATCATGCCCGCGATCACCCTCGGCCTATTCCAGATGACCCTGATCATGCGGCTGGTGCGCGCGGAGATGCTGGAAGTGCTGCGAACCGACTATATCCGCTTCGCCCGTGCCCGCGGGCTGACCACCCATGCCATCCATTTCGGCCACGCGCTGAAGAACACGCTCATCCCCGTCATCACGGTGGCGGGATTGCAGTTTGGCTCGGTTATTGCATTTTCGATCATCACCGAAACCGTGTTCCAATGGCCGGGCATGGGACTTCTGTTCGTGCAGGCCGTGCAAAACGTCGATATCCCGATCATGGCCGCCTACCTGCTGATGGTCTCGCTGATCTTCGTCACCATCAATCTGGTGGTCGATATCCTCTACACCGTGGTCGATCCGCGTCTACGCGCGACGGTCGGCCGCGCCACGTAAGGCAGCCTGTATGTCCGACGCAGTCGTCTCCAATTCCAATGGGCAGAGCACGCAGCCAGCGCAAACGGCCCGCGGCTGGCTCAGCCGCACGCTCGACAGTGATATCTTCTATTCGTTTCGGCGCTCCAAGCTCACCATGGTAGCGGCGGCCATCACGGTCTTGTTCTTCCTGCTTGCGATCTTTGCATCCGCGCTCGCGGTGCAGAACCCGTTCGATCCGGCACAACTGCAATTGATGAATTCGCGTATTTCACCGCTGTGGACCGCCGACGGCCAGAGCCCGTTCCTGCTCGGCACTGACGAGCAGGGCCGCGACGTGTTCTCCGCCATTCTCTACGGCATGCGCATCTCGCTCGCCGTGGGTGTGGCCGGCGTGATCTTCGCCGGTGCGCTCGGTATCGCGCTCGGCCTGATCGCCGGCTATTTCGGCGGTGCAGTCGATGGCGTGATCATGCGCATCGCCGACGTGCAGCTCACCTTCCCCGCCATCCTGATCGCGCTGCTGGTCAATGGCGTCGCCAAATCGATCCTTGGCAACCGGCTGGATGCCACCAGCATGCTGGTCGTGCTGGTGATCTCGATCGGCCTCAGTTTCTGGGTGGGTTACGCCCGGACCGTGCGCGGTTCCGTGATGGTCGAGAAGAACAAGGACTACGTCGCCGCCGCGCAGCTGATCGGTCTGCCCGCACCGAAGATCATGCTGCGGCATGTGCTGCCGAACACGATGGGCCCGATCCTGGTGATCGCCACGATCAATCTCGCTCTTGCGATCATCACCGAGGCGACGCTGTCCTTCCTCGGCGTCGGGCTGCCCGACACCATGCCCTCGCTCGGCACGCTGATCCGGATCGGCAACAACTACCTGTTCGCCGGCGAATGGTGGATCGTCGCCTTCCCGGGGCTTGCGCTGGCAGCGCTGATCCTCTCGATCAACCTGCTCGGCGACTGGCTGCGCGACGCGCTCAACCCGAAGCTCAGATGAGTACGCCTCGCTCATGACCGTACCTGTTCTCTCCGTGCGTAATCTTCATGTGGAGTTCGCCTCCCGCCGCGGCACGCTGCGCGCCATCGACGGCATCTCCTTCGACATTGCCAAGGGCGAGGTGCTCGGCGTCGTCGGCGAATCCGGCGCCGGCAAATCCGTCACCGGCCTCTCGGTAATCGGTCTGATCGATCCACCCGGCCGCATCGCCGGCGGCGAGATTCATCTCGCGGGCCTGCGCATCGACAATCTGCCGCCGGAAGAGATGCGCCGCATCCGGGGCAAGCGCATCGGCATGATCTTCCAGGATCCCCTCACCTCGCTTAATCCGCTCTACCGGGTCGGCGACCAGATCGTGGAGACGATCCGAACCCATCTCAATCTCTCCGAACAAGCGGCGCGGCGCCGCGCCGTCGAACTCTTGGCCGAAGTCGGCATCCCAGCGCCGGAAAAACGCATCGACGGCTATCCCCATGAATTCTCCGGCGGCATGCGCCAGCGCGTGGTGATTGCGCTGGCGATCTGCGCCGAACCGGAGCTGATCATCGCGGACGAGCCGACGACCGCGCTCGACGTCTCCGTGCAGGCGCAGATCATTTCGCTGATCAAGCGGCTCGGGCGCGACCACGGCACGGCCGTGATGCTGGTGACCCACGACATGGGCGTGATCGCAGAGACATCGGACCGCGTCGCGGTGATGTATGCCGGCCGCATCGCCGAGATCGGTCCCGTGCAGGACGTCGTGAAGAACCCGCTACACCCGTACGCCAAGGGGCTGATGGGCGCGATCCCGACGCTGGCCGGAGACGACAAGCGCCTCGTGCAGATTCCCGGGTCGATGCCGCGCCTGTCGGCGATCCCGCCGGGCTGCTCGTTCAACCCGCGCTGCGCGTTCGCCTTTGACCGCTGCCGCGTGGAGCGGCCGGAGCCGCTCCCACGTGGCGCGCAGTCGGTCGCCTGCCACCTCTATGACAATGTGCCGGCGGAGAGCGCGGTATGAGCGCACCGTTCGTCCAGGCTAGAAATCTGCGCCGGGTGTTCGACGTGTCGAAGCCATGGCTCAACCGCGTGCTCGAAGGCGGGCATCTCGAATATCTCAAGGCGGTCGACCACGTCACCTTCGAGATCAGGAAGGGCGAGACGTTTGCTCTGGTCGGTGAATCCGGTTCCGGCAAGACCACGGTGGCGCGGATGGTCGTCGGCCTGCTGCCGCCGAGCTCCGGCGACGTGCTGATCGACGGCGTGTCGATGACCGATCCGCGACAGGCTCCCGCACGCCGCAAGCTGCGCCGCCGCATCCAGATGATCTTCCAGGATCCGTATGCGAGCCTGAACCCGCGCTTCCGGGTCGACGCCATCATCTCCGAGCCGATCCGCGCCTTCGACCTGACCCAGGGTGAGCGTGACATCCAGGCGCGCGTCGGCGAGCTGCTCAGCCTCGTCGGCCTGCACCCCGACGACCGACTGAAATTTCCGCATGAATTCTCTGGCGGCCAGCGCCAGCGCATCGCGATCGCGCGCGCGCTCGCATCGGACGCCGAGTTTATCGTCTGCGACGAGCCGACCTCGGCCCTGGACGTCTCCGTGCAGGCGCAGATCCTGAACCTGATGCGCGACCTCCAGGACAAATTCGGCCTGACCTACATGTTCATCAGCCACAACCTCGCCGTGGTCCGCCACATGGCGAGCCGGGTCGGCGTGATGTATCTCGGCCGCATCGTCGAGATCGCGGAAGGACGCGAGCTGTTCGCCCGTCCGCGCATGCCCTACACCAAGATGCTGCTCGGTGCCGTGCCTGATCTCGCCATGAGCGGCCGCCAGCGCATTCCGGTCAAAGGCGAGATCCCGAACCCGATCAACCCGCCCTCCGGATGCGCCTTCAATCCGCGTTGCCCGCTGGCGTTCGATCGCTGCCGCAAGGAGACCCCGGAACTGATCGACGGCGTCGCCTGCCACGCGGTCAACACCGCGCCGGTCCCGGCGTGACGCGCGCGTGCCATGCAACCTGCGCATTTGGCGGCGGCGTGGCCCTGTGATCAATTGCGCGCGCCGCAAATGAGGTAGCCTATGGCCAGCAACATCAATCCCGATCCGTTCACGACGAGACCGGAAATCGAAGGCACCTTCGGGGTCGTCGCCACCACGCACTGGATCGCGACCGCCGTCGGCATGGCCATTCTGGAGAAGGGCGGCAATGCCTTCGACGCCGGCGTCGCCACCGCCTTCACGCTCCAGGTGGTCGAGCCGCATCTCAACGGCCCCGGCGGCGATGTGCCCATCATCGTCCATGATGTGAAGCGCGGGCGCACCGAGGTGATCTGCGGCCAGGGCCCGGCACCGGCGCGCGCCACCATCGCGCACTACAGGAGCGAGGGACTCGACATGGTGCCCGGCACCGGCCTGCTCGCCGCTTGCGTCCCCGGCACCTTCGAATCCTGGATGATGCTGCTGCGCGATTATGGCACGATGCGTGTGCGCGACGTGCTGGAGCCCGCGATCTCCTATGCGCGTGACGGCTATCCGCTGGTCGAGCGCGCCTGCGCCACGATCCACACCGTCGAGCAGTTGTTCCGCAAGCATTGGCCGACCTCGGCTGCCGTCTACCTGCCGAACGGTGAAGTGCCAAAGCCCGGTACGCTGTTCACCAACAAGACACTGGCTGCGACCTACTCCCGCATTCTCAGCGAAGCCGAAAGCGGCGGCGGCGGCCGCGACGCCGAGATCGAGCGCGCGCGCAAGGCTTGGTCGCAAGGCTTTGTCGCAGAAGCAATCGACAAATTCTGTCGGACGCAAGAGGTGATGGACGTCAGCGGCTCGCCGCATCGCGGCGTCCTCTCAGCGGACGACATGGCGCGGTGGCAGCCGACGATCGAGGCGCCGCTCACCTACGATTACGGTCGCTACACCGTCTGCAAGGCCGGCGTCTGGAGCCAGGGGCCGGTGACGCTTCAGCAGCTCGCTCTGTTGAAAGGCTTTGCGCTCGATGGGCTCGATCCGACCGGGCCGGAGTTCATCCATTTCCAGATCGAATGCGCCAAGCTGGCATTCGCCGACCGCGAAAAATTCTACGGCGACCCCAAATTCACCGAGATCCCGATCACGACGCTGCTGTCGGATGCTTATAATGACGAGCGCCGCAAGCTCGTCACCGACAAGGCCTCGCTCGATTTCGTGCCCGGCACGGTCGAGGGTTTTGGTGGCGTGGTCAGGCTGCGCCGTGCCGAGGGCCAGCGCGAGGCGGTCGGCGCGCTCGGCGCCGGCGAGCCGACGGTGGGCCGCTTCGGCGAAGTGCGCGGCGACACCGTGCATTTCGACATCATCGACGAGGCCGGCAACATGGTGTCCTCGACGCCATCGGGCGGCTGGCTGCAATCCTCGCCGATCATTCCCGAGCTCGGCTTCTGCCTCGGCAGCCGTGCGCAGATGTTCTGGCTGGAGGAGAACCATCCCGCCGCGCTTGCGCCGGGCAAGCGGCCGCGCACCACGCTGTCGCCGACCATGGCGCTGCGCGACGGCGAGCCCTATCTCGCCTGGGGCTCGCCGGGCGGCGATCAGCAGGACCAGTGGATCACACAGTTCTTCCTGCGCCACGTCCATTGCAACCTCAACCTCCAGGAGGCGATCGACGCGCCGGCTTGGCACTCCGAGCATTTTCCGATCTCGTTCTGGCCGCGCACTGCGCGCCCGGGCGTGCTCGTGGTCGAGAACCGCGTGCCAAAGGCCACGATCGAGAACCTTCGCGAGCGCGGGCATATCGTCGAGGTCGGTCCCGACTGGTCCGAAGGCCGTCTTACCGCGGCCTCGCGCGTCGGCCCCCGTCGACGCGCTGCCGCCAATCCGCGCGGGATGCAGGGCTATGCCGCGGGACGCTGAAGGCAGCACATGACCTGGTCGATCATCGCGCGAGATGCTGCCACCGGCCAGTTCGGCATTGCCGTCGCGACCCGCTTCTTCGCGGTCGGCGCGCGTGTTCCGTACATTGCCGCCGGCCTCGGCGCCATCGCGACGCAGGCCTTCGTCAATCCCTATTACGGCATCGACGGTGTCAAGCTGCTGCGCGAAGGCCTCAATGCACACGACGTGCTCGCCGCCCTGCTCGCGACCGATGACGGCCGCGAAAGCCGGCAGATCCACATCATGGACGCTAGCGGCGACATCGCCGCGCACACCGGGTGCGATTGCGTCGAATGGTGCGGGCACATCGCAGGCAGCGGCTTCTCGATCGCCGGCAACATGCTGACGGGAGCCGACGTGCTCGACGAGACGGCCAAGACCTACATTGCCAACGACAGCCTGCCCTTTCCGCGCCGCCTGCTCGCGGCCATGCGTGCGGGCGAAGCCGCCGGCGGCGACAAGCGCGGCAAGCAGTCGGCCGCGCTGTTGATCCACGGCGAGGAGGAATGGCCGGCGCTGGACATTCGGGCCGACGATCATCCCGATCCGCTCGGGGAGCTCGAACGGCTTGAGCGTGTCAGCCAGGAGCTCTGGGTGCACTTCCGGGCCTCCATGCCGACGCGGCAGAACCCGGCCGGCAACACCGATCGCAGCGTGATCGACGCCAGCATCACCGCAGCCCGCGCAAGACAGTCATGAGCGCCACCCCACTCATCGAGATCAAGGATCTGCGCATCCGCTTCCACGGCGACGACGGCCGTATCACGCATGCGGTCGACAGCGTCGATCTCAGCGTCGCCAATGGCGCCACGCTCGGCCTCGTCGGCGAATCCGGCTGCGGCAAGAGCGTGACTTCTTTGGCGATCATGGGCCTGCTGCCGAAGAGAAGCGCGGAGATATCCGGAGCGATCCGCTTCGAGGGGCTCGACCTCTTGAAGACGCCGGACCAGACGCTACGCGACCTGCGCGGCAACCGTCTGGCGATGATCTTTCAGGAGCCGATGACCTCACTTAACCCGAGCCTGACCATCGGCGAGCAGATCATCGAGACGATCCAGCGCCATCGCGGCGGTTCGCGGCGCAATGCGCGGGAGCGGGCGATCGAGCTCCTGCGCCGCGTCCACATCCCCTCACCGGAGCGACGGATCGACGAATTCCCGCACAAGCTCTCCGGCGGCATGCGCCAGCGCGTGATGATCGCAATGGCGCTCGCCTGCGATCCGCGCCTGCTGATCGCGGACGAGCCGACCACGGCGCTCGACGTCACCTTGCAGGCGCAGATTCTGGAGCTGATGCGCGAGTTGAAGGCGGCGAGCGGTGCCGCCATCATCCTGATCACGCATGATCTCGGCGTCGTCGCCGAAGTCTGCGACGAGGTCGCGGTGATGTATGCCGGTGAGATCGTCGAACGCGCGCCTGTCGACGAATTGTTCTCGGCGCCGCAGCATCCCTACACGGTCGGCCTGCTTGGCTCGATCCCGCGGCTCGATCATCGCGCCGAGCAGCTCGCCACGATCGAAGGCATGGTGCCGAACATGGCACGGCTGCCCGCCGGTTGCCGCTTCGCCGCGCGCTGCCCGTTCGTGCTGGACGCCTGCACCAGGGCGCCGCCGCCACTGCTGCAAGTCAGCCCCGGCCACCTCTCGCGCTGCATCCGTGCGCCGCTCGAACGTTTGGTGTCGTGATGGCACTGCTCGAGGTCCAAGACCTGGTCAAGCATTTCGTCGCCGAACGCTCGCTGTTCGGCCGCGCGCGGGCGCATGTCAAGGCCGTCGATGGCGTCAGCTTCTCGCTCGAGGCCGGCAAGACGCTGGCCCTGGTCGGTGAGTCCGGTTGCGGCAAATCCACCGTCAGCCGCTTGGTGCTGCGGCTGATCGAGCCGGACGCGGGTACGGTTCGTTTTGACGGCCGCGATCTTCTCTCCCTCGACGCCAATGCGCTCCGCGCCTTCCGCCGCGAAGCCCAGATCATCTTCCAGGACCCCTACGCCTCGCTCAATCCGCGCATGACCGTCGGCCAGATCCTGACCGAGCCGCTGGCGCTGCACGATCTGGTGCCGCCGACGCAGCGGCGCGGGCGGGTCGCCGAACTGCTGCGGCTGGTCGGGCTGGAGCCGCGGCTGGAGCGCCGTTATCCGCATGAATTCTCCGGGGGTCAGCGCCAGCGCATTGCCATCGCCCGTGCGCTCGCAGTCGAGCCGAAGCTGATCGTCTGCGACGAGCCGGTCTCGGCGCTGGATGTCTCGATCCGCTCGCAGATCCTCAACCTGCTGCGCGAGCTCCAGGACCGGCTCGGCCTCGCCTATATTTTCGTGTCGCATGACCTCGCGGTGGTCAAGCATATCGCCGACCACGTGGCGGTGATGAATCTTGGCCAGATCGTCGAGACGGCGGAGGCGGACGCGCTGTTCGCAGCGCCCCGCCATCCCTATAGCCGGGCGCTGTTGTCCGCGATCCCCCTGCCCCACCCGAAAGCGAAACGAACGACCGTCCTATTGACGGGCGAGATCCCGAGCGCACTCAATCCGCCGGCGGGCTGCCGCTTCCATACCCGCTGCCCCTTCGTTGTCGAGCGCTGTCGCATTGAAGCGCCGGAGCTCCTGGCAGACAGCGCGGGCCACGCCGCCGCCTGTCACCGTACGGCAGAGCTACCGTCTACCGACGCCATCCTGCCGGCAGCCGGCGGGTTTTCGCCAGCACTTGTGAAATTGGTCGCGGCTTTCAGCCGAAAGACGGAAGGCGCAGCGGTTTCCGGGGTTGGTATACAAGGCACCGCACCCACCACGACGTAGCCGAAGCAATGGGGACTGCCCGATGAACATGTTTCGCCTGGCCATAACGGCCACCGCCTTCCTGCTGTCGGTCGTAACAGCGCAAGCCCAGACCACGCTGCGCATCGGCCTCGCCGAGGACCCCGACATCCTCGATCCGACCATGGCGCGCACCTATGTCGGCCGGATCGTGTTCTCCGCATTCTGCGACAAGCTGTTCGACATCGACGAGAAGCTCAACATCGTGCCGCAGCTCGCGCTATCGAGCCAAACGGACGACGACGGCAAGGCGCTCGTCATCAAGCTCCGCCCCGGTGTGAAATTCCACGACGGCGAGCCGTTCGATGCCGAGGCCGCCAAGTTCTCGTTGGAACGCCACCTCACCTTTCCCGGCTCGTTCCGCAAGCCGGAGCTGGCCTCGGTCGATCACGTCGAGGTCGTCGATCCCCTCACGATCAAGCTGGTACTGAAGTCGCCGTTCTCGCCATTGCTCGCGCAGCTCACCGATCGCGCGGGCATGATGATGTCGCCGAAGGCGGCGAAGGAAGCCGGCGATAAGTTCGGCCTGCGTCCGGTCTGCGCCGGCCCCTATAAGTTCGTCGAACGCGTGCAGCAGGACCGCATCGTATTCGAGAGGTTCGCGGACTACTGGAACAAGGACAACGTCTTCATCGATCGTATCGTGTTCCAGCCGATCGTCGATGCCACGGTGCGGCTCGCGAACCTGAAATCCGGTGGACTGGACCTGATCGAGCGCGTGCTCGCCACCGACCTCAAGGAGGTCCGCGCGGATTCGCGGCTGAAGGTCGCGACCGCCATCGAGCTCGGGTATCAGGGCATCACGCTCAACATCGGCAAGGACAAGGCCAAGGGGCCACTCAGCCAATCGGCCAAGGTGCGCCAGGCGCTCGACCTTGCCATCGACCGCGAGGCGATCAACCAGGTCGTGTTCAACGGCGAGTTTCAGGTTGGCAATCAATGGGTCAATCCCGATCATCCCTATTATCAGAAATCCCTGCCGGTCCGTCCCCGCAACGTCGAGAAGGCCAAGGCGCTGCTGAAGGAAGCCGGCGTGACACCGCCGGTCAGCGTCGATTTCCTGGTATCGAAGGGCGCGGAGACCGAAACGCCGGCGCAGGTGATCCAGTCCATGGCGGCCGAAGCCGGGTTCGACATGAAGCTCCGCGTCACCGAATTCGCAACCGGGCTGAAGCAGGCTGAGGCCGGCGATTACCAAGCCTTCATGCTGGCCTGGAGCGGGCGCGTCGATCCCGACGGCAACACCTTCGTCTTCCTGCACAGCGGCGCGCCGCAGAATTACGGCGCTTGGAACAATGCGCAGGCCGACAAGGCGCTGGAGGATGCGCGATCGGTGACCGATCCCACCAAGCGCAAAGCCAGTTACGAAGCCCTGGCGAGGCTGGTCCAGGACGAAGAGCCCCTCCTGTACCTCTACCACCGCCGCATCATCATCGCGCATGCGACGAAGCTCGAAGGCTACAGGCAGATGCCTGACGGGCTCGTGCGCGTTATCGGCCTCAAGCTGAAGTGACAATGAAGGGATGCTGAAGTTCCTCGCGCGCCGCCTTGTGCAGATCGTGCCGACACTGTTCTTCGTCTCGGTGCTGATCTTCTCGCTCCAGCAATTGTTGCCGGGAGATCCTGCGCTGGTGATGGCGGGCGAAGAGCGCGATCCTGCCGTGATCGAACAGATCCGGCATCAGTACCGGCTCGATCAGCCCATCCCTGTGCAGTACGCCTATTGGATCAAGGGCGTACTCGCCGGCGATTTCGGCGAATCGCTGCGCAACAAGATGCCGGTGCGCGAGCTGATCGCGCAGAAGCTGCCGGTGACCTTACAGCTCGGCTCGATGGCAATCCTGATCGCTTTCCTGATCGGCATCCCCGCCGGCATTGTCGCGGCGGTGAAGAAGGGCACCGTCTGGGACTATGGCGCCAATTTCTTCGCGCTATGGGGCATCTCCACGCCGAACTTCTGGCTCGGCATCATGCTGATCTTCCTGTTCTCGATCGAGCTCGGCTGGTTGCCGGCCTCGGGCTATGTGCCGCTCACCGAAAACTGGCGCGCGAGCCTGGCTGCCACCATCATGCCCGCCTTCGTGCTCGGCAATGCAATTGCCGCGATCCTGATGCGGCACACCCGCAGCGCTATGCTCCAGGTGATGGAGAGCGACTATGTCCGCACTGCGCGCGCCAAGGGACTGTTGGAACGCTCGGTCATCCTCAAGCACGCGATGCGTAACGCACTGACACCTATCATCACGCTCGGTGCGCTCGAGCTCGGCACGCTGCTGTCAGGCGCCGTGCTGACCGAACAGATCTTCTCCATCCCCGGCTTCGGCAAGCTGATTGTGGATGCGGTGTTCAATCGCGATTATGCGGTCGTGCAGGGCGTGGTGCTGGTGACAGCCACCGTCTACATCACGCTGAATCTCATTGCGGACGTCGCCTATATTCTCGTCAATCCGCGGCTGCGGGGCTAGTGCCATGAGCGACACGACGCTCGCCAGTCCCCTCACGCAAGCTCACGAGCTGGACAGCCCGGCACGCCGCGCGCGGCGGCGCCTGTTCAAGCGCAAGGCCGCTGTGTTTGGCCTCATCGTGATCATCGCGTTCATCCTTCTTGCGGTGCTTGCGCCGGTCCTCGTTCCCTTCGATCCCATCGCGACGAGCTGGAGCCTGGTGCGCAAGCCGCCGACCGCCGCGCACTGGTTCGGCACCGACGAACTCGGCCGCGACATCCTGAGCCGCGTCGTCTACGGCGCGCGAGCCTCGCTGCTCGCGGGCCTGATCTCGGTTGCGATCGCGCTCGGCATCGGCGTCCCGTTGGGCCTCCTCGCAGGCTATCGCGGCGGCTTCACCGACGCACTGATCAGCCGGATCACGGACGCAATGCTCGCCTGCCCGTTCCTGATCCTGGCAATTGCGCTCGCGGCATTCCTCGGCCCCAGCCTCGGCAACGCCATGATCGCCATCGGCATTTCGGCCACCCCGATCTTCATCCGCCTGACCCGCGGCCAGGTGCTGAGCGTCAAGGCCGAGGATTATGTCGAGGCCGCGCGCGCACTCGGCAATCCGCCATGGCGGATCGCATTCTCGCACATCCTGCCGAACATCCTTCCGGCGCTGCTGGTTCAGGCGACGCTGTCGATCGCCGCCGCCATCATCGCCGAAGCGGCGCTGTCGTTCCTTGGCCTGGGCCAGCAACCGCCGGCACCGTCCTGGGGCAGCATGCTCAATGCCGCACAGCGCTTCCTGACCCAGGCGCCCTGGATGGCGATCTGGCCGGGGCTCGCGATCTTCCTCGTGGTGTTGTCGCTGAACCTGCTTGGCGACGGCCTGCGCGACGCGCTCGACCCGCGCCAGCGCTAGCTGTCCCTCATGGTGAGGAGCGCGTTCTTACGCGCGTCTCGAACCATGAAGGCCCGACTGTCCCTGTAGCCATCCTTCGAGACGCGGCCTAGCGGCCGCTCCTCAGGATGAGGATCTTAAATGACGATCTCCCGCATCACGCGGCGGCAGTCCATCTCATATTCCAGATCGACCACGGGTGGTCGGGCAAAATGCCAGGTGAGGCCGGAGCGCAACGCGCCGCGGCGCACCAACTCGTCGACCAGCGCGTGATGGAAGTCATGCACCGAATAGGCCTGCACGCCGGTGGTGTCCTTCCAGCCGAAGCCGAAGGCCGCCATCCGGTTCTCCATCTGCGCGGTCGTCGTGAAGCGTACCTTCTCCCGCAGCCCTTCCGGGCTGAGGTCGCGGTAACGTACCGTGCGCTCGACATAGGTGCCGCTGCCCTCGCGAGCCTCGGCTCCGCCGGCGATCACGAAGCTCGGCGATTTCGACGGGGTCGGGCGCGTGAAGGAGAACGCGTAGAACGACGGCTCCGACGGCGGATCGATCTCGGGACAGACATTGCTGCGTGCCACGGGATTGTTGGTGCCGTCGAAGATCCCCCATTCCGACAGCGTCTTCACATAGTGCAGGTTGAACGCGCGAAAACCTTCCTCGCTGAAGGCCGCCGGCGAGCGCAATTCGCAGGCACAGAACGCCGTGAGCGGCCGCCCTGCCTCCTGGATGAGCTTTGCCGCCAGCGCAAATCCTTCCGCAAGCGGCACCAGGCGATCGAACCGGACGCGCTCGATCTCGTAGCCGTCATCTGCGGCGGCACCCGCCGAATACTGGAACACGGACGGAATGAAACGATAATTGCCGGCAGAGAACTCACGAATCATGACGGACTCCTATTCCAGTTGCATGCGAATGCCCTTGGCGCCGTTGAGCAGGCGCTTCAGGTGAAAGCCGGCCAGGGGATCGTCGGCGTTCATGCCGACCAGCGCCGCGAATGCCGGCATGGCGGCGACGTCGCCGGCCTCCATCTTGGCAAAAGCCTGGGAATATAGCGCCGTTTCCGACGCTTCGAATTTGGCCTCCGACAGCGGTTCGAACGCGCGCAGCGGCTCGCTGCGTCCGCGCAGCATCAGCTCGCCTATTGGGCGGCCTTGAAAGTTATCGGCCGACGTGGCGACGCTGATGCTGACACACATGCGCGTTCCCAGATGCTTGTTGGCAGCCTCCAGCCGCGCCGCAATATTGATGGTGTCGCCGTAGGCGGTGTAGTCGAAGAAGCGATTGCCGCCGAAATTACCGACCAGCGCCGGGCCTGCATGCACGCCGATCCGAGTGGTCCCGAAATTCACGCCTCTGCCCCTCCAACGCGCCGAGAAGGCCTCCGCCCAGGCGTCGAGATCATGTGCGCAAGTGACTGCACGCGTCGCATAATCCGGCTGGTCCCCCGGCGAGTTGAAGAGCACCTGGATCGCATCGCCGATGATTTTCGTGACCGTCCCCTCATGTGCGAAGACGATCTCGGTCATGCCGCCGACATATTCATTGAGGAGCTCGCCGAGCATCTGGGGCGGTGCGCTCTCCACCAGCGAGGTGAAGCCGGTGATGTCGGTAAAGATGGTCGCGACGTCGCGCCACTGCACCTCCATGCCGTCGCCGGCGACATCCGCCGCCAGGCGCCTTGCGATCTCCGGCGAGAAGAAGCGCGACAGCGAGGCATGGGCGCGCTCGGCTTCCATCTGGCGCCGCCGCACCTCGCGCAGCATCTCGACGTGGCGAATGGTTTTATCGATCGTGGCTTCCAGATCGGCGAAATCGATCGGCTTGGTCAGGAAGTCGAACGCGCCGCGGTTCATGGCGGTACGGATGTTGCTCATGTCACCATAGGCGGAGACGATGATGGTCGACTTCTTGTCCTCGGCCTCCTGAAGCTTCGTGAGCAGCGACAGTCCGTCCATCCGCGGCATGTTGATGTCGGAGACCACCATATCGACATGCGGATTCCGCTCAAGCGATTGCAGCGCCTCAAGGCCGTCGCGCGCGAACATGATGTCGATGAGCCCGTCCCGGATCTGCCTGCGGAATTTTTGCAGAATCAGCGCCTCGAGATCCGGTTCATCATCGACGAAGAGGATGGTCGCAGTCATGCGGCTTGCTCGAGCCTCGTGTCGATCTCCTGCCGCAACAGCGCAAAGTCGATCGGCTTGGTGAGGAGCCCGACGGCGCCGCGCTCGATCGCCTTGCGGCGCGTTTCGGCATCGCCATAGGCCGTGATCATGATGACGGGAACATCCGGATGCGCGGCACGCACCTTCGGCAGCATGTCGAGCCCGCTCATGCCGGGCATGTTGATGTCCGAGAGAATCAAAATCAGCGAGGGATCGCGAACTTCGGCCGCGCGCCTCAGCGCATCTGGCGCAGAGGACGCAAACTCCATCTGGAAGCGTCCCGCGCGCAGCTCCCGCCGGAACTGCTGCCGGAACAGCGCCTCGACGTCGGGCTCGTCATCGACGACCAGGATATAAACGTTCAAGTCTTGTCTCCAGTAGTTCCACTTGCCGCCATCATGCGCGGCAGCGTGATGATGAATTCGGTGAATACACCGGGCTCGGTGTTCACGTCGATCGTGCCGCCGTGCTGTTTCACGACGATGTCATGGCTCATGGAAAGGCCGAGCCCGGTGCCCTCGCCGGCCGGCTTGGTGGTGAAGAATGGATTGAACATCTTCTCCTTCACCTCGGGCGGGATCCCGGTGCCGTTGTCGCGGATCCGGATCTCGACTCTCTCGCCGAGGTTCTTCGTTGCCGCGCGCAAGATCGGCTCGAAGGCGTCAACGGCGCTCTCCTTGCGCTTGGCAGTTGCGTAGAAGCCGTTGGAGATCAGGTTGAGAAAGACGCGCGTGATCTCCTGCGGATAGATATCGACCATACTGGCGGCGGGATCGAGTTCGCGCTGGAGCGTGACGTTGAAGGCCGGTCTTTCGGCGCGCGCGCCGTGGTAGGCCAAATTAAGGCTCTCCTCCAGGACTGCATTGATATCGACGACGCGATGCTCGCCGGAGCCCTCGCGCGAATGCAGCAGCATGTTCCTGACGATGGAATCGGCGCGTTTGCCGTGCTGCACCACTTTCTCGAGATTGCTCCTGAGCATGCCGGTCAGCTCATCGACCTCCTCCTTCATCTTGCCGTCGAGCGCGGCCGACTGCAGGGTCTCCTTGAGCTCGTCGAGCAGCTCGGTCGACACCGCTGAGAAGTTGTTGACGAAGTTGAGCGGATTCTTGATCTCATGGGCGATGCCCGCCGTGAGCTGGCCGAGGGACGCGAGCTTCTCGGTCTGGATCAGGCGATCCTGGGCGGCGCGCAGGTCGTCGAGCGACTGCGACAACTCTCTGGTCCGTTCCTGGACCTCCTCGAACAACCGGACATTCTCGATCGCGATAAGGGCCTGGTCTGCGAAGGTCGTGGCGAGTCCGATCTGCTTCGCGCTAAACGGCCGCACCTCGTGTCGCGTCAGAACGAACACGCCGATCGGTGCGCCCTCTCGAAGCAAGGGCACACCCAGCATCGTACGTACGTTGGCGCGCCTTCGGGCGGACGAAGGCGCGTATTCCGGGTCGGCCTGCACATCCGGGACATGAACCGTCTTGCCATCGAGCAGCGTGCGGCCGACCACACTTCCCCGTTCAGGTACAGACGCGAAAGTCCGAAGCTTGTTTTCCTGCTCCGCGCCGAGCCCGCAGCTTGCCGCCAAATAGAAAACGCCATCATTGGGCCGGAAAATCGTTCCCTCGTCCGCGTCACACAGGCGGGCTGCCGAGCCAACAAGCGTGTTCAGCACGGCTTGCAGGTCGAACGCCGAACGGCTGATGACTTTCAGCACGTCGGCGGTCGCAGTCTGCTGCTGCAGGGACTCGCTCAATTCCGCTGTGCGCCGTTCGACCTTGTTTTCGAGGTCGGCGTAGGATTCCTGCAAGCGCGCGCCCATCTCGTTGAATTGGTCGGCGAGACCTTCGAACTCGTCGCCGGTTTTGATCGAGATGCGCTGGGAGAAGTCGCCGCCGCCGATCCGCTCGGCGCCGCTGCGCAGCGCCTGGATCGGACCGACCATGCGGCGCGCGAGAAAGATCCCCGCAAGCACCGCGAAAATCGAAGCCGCCAGCAGCACGATCGCAAGCCGCTGTAACGAGGCGTAGAGCGAAGCGTAGGCCTCCTCGACCGGCAATTCCACGAACATTGTCCAGCCGAGCGGCGCGATCGGGGCGGAGGCCGTCAGAACCTTCTGCCCCTGAATGTTCGTCGCCTCCTGCAATGCGTCCGGCATGACGCCGCCCCCGGCTTGAGCGCCGCGCACCTGCGCGAGACCAGACATGTCGGTGTTGCGCAGCACAAGACTGATGTCGGGATGCGCGATCAGGCGCCCTCCCGGTCCGACCACGTAGGCAACTCCGCGCTCACCGACCTTGATCTGGGACACAACGTCCCAGATCAGCTTGAGGTTGACCTCGGCGATGCTGACGCCGGCATCCTTGCGCGCACCGGCCAGCGCCAGCGTCATGTACGGCTCGGACTCCCTGCGGAAATAGATGGGTCCGTAATAGACCTTGTGTGCGACTGCTTCGGTGAACTTTGGGTCGCTCGATAGGTCGATGCCGCTGTCGATCGCATCCATCGCCAGCCGCGAGACCCGCAACCGCTCCTTGCCGGTCGAATCCACCTGGGCAAACTCGGTGATCCCAGGCACCTGACGCAGCAGCCGCAGCGCGTCGAACCGGCGCTGCTCGATCGAGCCCGCCGACCAGGGCAGTTGCGTGGTCCAGCCGAGCTGGCTCTCGATCTCCTTGACAAACTGCCCGATCTTGGCCGCGGCCGCCTCGGCCTGCTCATGCTGGACCCGGATCAGCGAGGCCTTGTGTTCGCGATAATAGAAGAAGACCTCGAACAGGCCGTTGGCGAGGAGCGCGACGGTGACCACGGCCACGAACAGCGCGACATATTTGGTGAACAACCGGCTCCTGATCCCCTGCCCCATCCCCGCGCCGGCAGGGACACCATCCGCTGCCGCGGTCGGCAGCGTCCTGGCTTGCGGGGTGTCGGGAACAACGGAAAGGCTCATCCCTTGGAAACTACCAAGAAGAGCGGACCTTGTCTCTCGCAAGCACCCGGGAGCGGCCGCCCGATGGCCGGTGCGGCGCCTCACTACGCGCCGGGGCACAAAAAACACAATAAAAGGGCGGCAACGGAAACCGCTGCCGCCCTCTGGTTCGCGCGCCTACAGCCTCAGGTCGGCCGCAAGGCCTTGTTGGAGCCGAGGTCGAGCTCGTTGACTTGCTTGTTCCGCTCCGAATCGGCCGCCGCGCGATGGTCGGTCGCCAGCACCACGTAGACCGCCGGCAGCACGAACAGCGTGAACAGCGTGCCAATCGACATGCCGGCCACGACGACCAGACCGATCGAGAAGCGGCTGGCCGCACCGGCGCCGGTCGCAGTCAGGAGCGGGATCAGACCCGTCACCATCGCGGCCGTGGTCATCAGGATCGGGCGCAGGCGAATGCGCGCCGACATCTCGATGGCCGAGCGGCGGTCGAGCCGCTCGCTGACCTGGAGCTCATTGGCGAACTCCACCATCAGGATGCCGTGCTTGGTGATCAGGCCGACCAGGGTGAGCAGGCCGACCTGGGTGTAGATGTTCATCGTCGCCACGCCGAAGAACAGCGGGATCAGCGCGCCGACGATCGCCATCGGCACCGAGATCATGATCACCAGCGGGTCGCGCAAGCTCTCGAACTGCGCCGCCAGCACCAGGAAGATGATGATCAGCGCGAAGCCGAAGGTGATCGCGAGCTGGTTACCTTCCTGAACATACTGCCTGCTGTCCGCCAGATAATCGTGGCTGAAGCCTTGCGGCAGCTTCATGGCCTCGCCTTCGAGGAAATCGACTGCCGCACCAACGGTCACGCCGGGCATCGGCACGGCCGAGAACGTCGCCGAATTGAGCTGGTTGTAGTGGGTCAGCGAGTTCGGGTCGGTCTTGGTCTCGATCGACACCACCGTGGACAGCGGGAGCTGCTGGCCGGTGTTGGTCGTCACATAGTAGCCGCCGAGCGATTCCGGCGACAGACGCTTGCCGCGCGGCACCTGCGGGATCACCTGGTAGGAGCGGCCCTCGAGGTTGAAGCGGTTGATGTAGTTGCCGCCAAGCAGCACCGCGAGCGTAGAGCCGAGGTTCTGCATGTTGACGCCGAGGTCCTGCGCCTTGGTCCGATCGATCGTGACCTTCACGTTCGGCTGATTGTAGGCAAGGTCGCTGTCGGAGACGATGAACATGCCGCTCTTGCGTGCGGCGTCCTTCAGCTTCTCCATCTGCTCATAGACCGTCTGGAATCCGGCGGTGGAGTTGATCACCATCTGGATCGGCAGACCGCCCGGCCCGCCCGGCAGCGGCGGCAGGTTGAATGCGAAGGCCTGCACGCCCTCGATCTTGGAGAGCTCGGCCTGCACCAGCGGCTTGAGCTGGATCGACGACCGCTTGCGCTCGTCCCAAGGCTTCAGGAGCATGCCGGCGATGCCGCCCTGCGGCCCGTTGATGCCGTTCAGCACGAAACGCAGATCGGTCTCGGGGAATTTCTGGAATTCCTTGTCGAGCTTCTCGCCATAGAAATCGACATAGTCGATGTTGGCGTATTTCGGCGCTTTGGTCACCGCAAACACGATGCCCTGGTCTTCCTCCGGCGCCAGCTCCTTCGAGGTGTGCATGTAGAGGAAGCCGACCAACCCGAGGATCGTCACCGCGAACAGGCCGGTGATCGCCTTGTAATCCAACGAGCGGTCCAGCTTGCGCCCGTACCACCGCGTGATGGCGCCGAACACCCGGTTCACAAGCTTGGAGAACCGG
>NZ_JADPKE010000051.1:0-10000 GCF_023073795.1 Bradyrhizobium sp. 159
GGGGTGCCACCCCCCCTCCGGCCCCCCTCCGGGGGGTGGCACCCCTCAATCAAACAGACTCGGCGTGTGGTTCACCAGCGCGCCTTCGATCTCGAGCATCTTCAGCTTCGTCACCACGCCGCCATTCGCCGAGAAGCCGCCGGGTTTGTTGCCGGCCGCGAGCACGCGATGGCAGGGCACGACGATCGGGCACGGATTGCGGCCGAGCGCCTGGCCGACGTCGCGCGACAGTTCGACGCCGCCGAGCCGCTTGGCGATGTCGCCATAGGTCATGGTCTTGCCCGGTGGGATGGTGCGGGCGATATCGTAGACGCCGCGGTTGAACTCGGGCACGCCGTCGAGGTCGAGCGGGATGTCGGTGAGATTATCGGGCTCGCCGGCGAGCAGTTTGACGATGCGATCGATCGCCTGTTGCACCTCGGCGGTGGGCTCGCCTTCGGTCGCCTCGGCATGACGCTGATGGATACGGGTGCGGATCTTTTGCTCGCCGCCCATCGGCAGTTGCGTGCCATTGATGCCGCGCGGGCCCCAGGCGATGGCGCACAGGCCGATCCTGGTGTCGAACAGGGCAAAATGCTGGTCAGTCATGGCTTGGTTCCTGGCTGCGTCCTTGTCGCATGCCCGATTGTGTTGTCCGCTCGAATTTAGGCTTGGAAATAGTTGCGATCCACCCGGTTTCCGGGAATCTTGCACAGAGTTCCTTTTCCTTCGCGCGAGCCCAGAATGCAAAGCCTCCACGTCAACGGATACGACATGCCCTATCTCGACGTGGGCGAAGCCAAGGGCGGCCCGCCGCTGGTCTGCGTGCACGGCTCGCTGAACGACTTCCGCGTCTGGGGTTGCGTGCTTGGCCCGTTGTCGCAGCGCCACCGGGTGATCGCTGTCAGCTTGAGGCACTTCTACCCGGCGCGCTGGGACGGCGTCGGGGACACTTATTCGATCGCCCAGCATGTCGATGACGTCATCGCCTTCGTCGAGAAGCTCGACCTCGGGCCGGTCGACCTGATGGGCCATTCCCGCGGCGGGCACATCTGCTTCCGCGTGGCGCAGCGGAGGCCGGATATGCTGCGGCGACTGATCCTCGCCGAGCCGGGCGGCGAGCTCGATGCGAGCCTCGATCCCGATTATGTCGGCGGCCCCTCGCCGCTGCTGGCGCGCTTTACAGCATCGGCCGAGAGGATCGCGGCCGGCGACGTCGACGGCGGCCTCGCCGTCTTCGTCGACGCGCTGGAGGGCCCCGGCACCTGGCCGCGGCTGCCGGCGACGGTGAAGCAAAATCTGCGCGACAACGCCATGACGCTGATCGGTCAGGTCGCGACAACCGCCCGCCGTTCTCGAAGGCGGATGCGGAGTCCATCAAAATGCCGACGCTGTTCATCCTGGGCGCGCGGACCAAGGGCCTGCTGCCAAAGGTGCTGCATGCGCTCGCGGCGCATGTGCCCTATTCGAAGAAGGCGATCATCCCGAACGCGACGCACCCGATGTTCGAGCAGGCGCCGCAAAAATACTCCGAAGTGGTCCTGGAGTTTCTGGCGAGCTGATCATGCAGACATTTCGCGTCAACGGTTACGACATGGCCTATCTCGAAGTCGGAGACGGTCCGCCGCTGGTCTGCGTGCACGGCACGTTAGGGGATTTCCGCACCTGGTATTCGGTGCTCGGACCGCTGTCGCGGCATCATCGCGTGATCTCGGTCAGCCTGCGGCACTTCTTTCCCGAGCATTGGGATGCCGTCGGCGACGACTACAAGATGGCCCAGCACGTCTTCGACGTGATCGCCTTCATCGAGCAGGTCAGGCCCGCACCGGTCGACCTGATGGGGCATTCGCGCGGCGGTCACATCGCCTTCCGCGTAGCGCAGATACGGCCTGATCTGTTGCGAAAACTGGTGTTGGCCGAGCCGGGCGGCGATCTCGATGCCAGCCTGCCGGTCCCCGCCGGCACGCCCGCGCATCCGCCGCTCGCCGCCCGTACGGCGCGCTCGGTCGAGATGATCCGCGCCGGTGACATCGAGGGCGCGCTGCAGAATTTTTACGACGGCATCGAAGGCGACGGCTCCTGGCGGCGCGTACCTGCGGCGGCCAAGCAGCAACTGCGCGACAACGCGATCACTTTCCTCGGCCAGATCAACGAGCAGCGCAAGCCCTACACGCTCGCCGATGCGCAGGCGATCAAGACGCCGACGCTGCTGATCGGCGGCGGCGCGACGACAGGAAGCCTGTCGGTGATGTGGCGCGTGCTCGCCGAGCACATCGCGGGCAGCAAGACGGCGGTGATTCCGAACGCCGGCCACTGGATGTTCGAACAGGCGCCGCTTGAGTTCGGCGAGGCGGTGAACAGATTCCTGGCGGAGTAGGAGCGCTCTTCGCCCCTCCCTGCGTCCGGGAGAGGCGAAGGAAGAGGCCTCACACCTTCCAAACGCCGACCGGCATCTTGATCGTCGCATTCAGCCGGTTCCAGACGTTGATCGTCGCGATCGCGAGGATCAGCGTTGCGAGCTCGCGCTCGTCAAAATGCTTGGCGGCCTCGTTCCAGATCGCATCAGGCACCGGATCTTCGCGATCGGCAAGGCGCGTGACCGCCTCGGTCAGCGCCAGCGCGGCGCGCTCGGCCTCGGTGAAATAGGGCGCTTCGCGCCAGGCGGACACGGCGAACAGGCGCTCGTCGGTCTCACCGAGCTTACGGGCGAGCTTCGGGTGCATATCGACGCAGACGCCGCAGCCATTGATCTGGCTGGCCCGCAGGTGCACCAGCTCCAGGAGCTTTTCCGGCAGACCCTGTTTGGTCAGGTTGCCAATGGATTGAAGGTGGTTCATGGCCTCAGGCAGGACCATCACCGTGTGATTCATGCGAGCGTGCATCATCTTGCGTCTCCGTCTGTTGAATTTCGAAGGTTCCGGTCACATCGGCCGGATTGGCCTCGTCATGGGCATGACGGATCGCGATGAGGGAATGTGACCGATGACCGAACAAAATTTTCTCAGCCACCAGTTCGAGGCCAACCGGGACCATTTGCGCGCCGTGGCCTACCGGATGCTGGGGTCCCGTGCTGAGGTCGACGATGCCGTGCAGGAGGCTTGGCTGCGGGTCAGCCGCTACGACATGTCCGATGTCGCGAACCTGCGCGGCTGGCTCACGACGGTGGTCGCGCGCATCTGCCTCGACATGCTGCGCGCACGGAAATCGCGCCGCGAGGATCCGATGGGCCCGCACGTGCCCGAGCCGATCGACGAGACGCGCGAGCGCGAGACGGAGATGGCCGATTCCGTCGGCGCCGCCCTGTTGGTCGTGCTGGAGACGTTGCAGCCGGCGGAGCGGCTCGCGTTCGTGCTGCATGACATGTTTGCCGTGCCCTTCGAGGAGATCGCGCCGATCGTCGGCCGCTCGGTCGAGGCCTCGCGGCAGCTCGCGAGTCGCGCCCGGCGGCGGGTGCAGGGCGCACCGGTGCCCGAGACCGACCTGTCGTACCAGCGCCGAATCGTCGATGCGTTCCTCAAGGCGTCGCGCGAAGGCGATTTCGAGGGCCTGCTGACCGTGCTCGATCCCGACGTCGTATTCCGCGCCGACCAAGCCGCGGTGCGGCTCGGCTCGCTGCCCGAGATTCGCGGCGCCGATGCGGTGGCGCAGCTCTACAAGGGCCGCGCCCAGGCCGCACGGACCGCGTTGGTCGACGGCGAGATCGGCGTCGCCGTCATCCTCGGTGGACATCTGCGCATCGCGCTTCGTGTTACCTTCAACGGCGACCGGATCGCGGGAATCGACGCGCTGGCCGATGCGGAGCGGATCGCGGCGCTCGATGTGGAGGTGCTTGAGCGCTAGCGAAACGTGGCATCCGGATTGCCTAGATGTTACGGTTCCGTCCGATCGTGCGGTGCCGCCGCTCGAAACGGGAAAGGACACCTCATGACATTCCGCCTCACTCCCTTGCTTGCTCTGTCGCTGCTCGGTCTCGCCGCCGGCGTCACGAGCGCGGTCGCGGCCGCCGACGAGAAGCTGAAAGCCGCGGCCGAGCAGGAGAAGGCGCCGCTGATCGAGACGCTGCGTGACATGGTGATGATCGAGAGTGGCAGCGGCGACGCCGAAGGCTTGAAGAAGATGGCCGATTTCACCGAAGCGCGCCTGAAGGCGCTTGGCGCCGTCACGGAGCGACGCAAGACCACCGCCGGCACAGGCGCCGATATGGTGATCGCCACGTTCAAGGGCTCGGGCACGCGAAACCTGATGCTGATCGCGCATATGGACACGGTCTATCAGCGCGGCGTCCTCGCCAGCGAGCCGTACCGCGTTGACGGCAACCGCATCTATGGCCCCGGCATCGCCGACGACAAGGGCGGCATCGCCGTGGTGCTGCATGCGCTCAAGATACTGAAGGATGCCGGCTGGCACGACTATGCCAGGCTCACCGTGTCGTTCAATCCAGACGAAGAGGTGGGGTCGATCGGGTCGGGCGAGATGATCGCGGAGCTCGCCGACCAGCACGACGTCGTGCTCTCCTGCGAGCCGACGGCGGCTTCGCCTCCGGCAAAGAACGACTCCTTGCTGCTGGGGGCGAGCGGCACCGCGACGGCGAAGATGGAGGTGAAAGGACGCGCTTCGCATGCCGGCGCTGCGCCCGATCTCGGCCGCAACGCGCTGATCGAGCTCGCCCATCAATTGCTGCAAACCAAAGACGTCGCCAAGTCGATCCCCGGCACGCAGCTCAACTGGACCACGGCGCAGGCCGGCACCGTACGCAACCAGATTCCGGAAAAGGCCGAGGCCGGCGCCGACATCCGCCTCACCATTCCCGATGGCATCGCCAAATTGCAGGCGGCGCTCGACGAGAAGGTGAAGGAGAAGCTCGTTCCCGACACCGAAACCAAGGTGACGATCACAGCGGGCCGCCCGCCCTTCGTCGCGAGCGGTCGCGGCCGCGCGCTGGCCGAGGTGGGACAGTCGATCTATGCCGAGATCGACCGCAAGCTCGACATCACCGAGATGACGGGAGGCGCCACCGATGCCGGCTACGCCAATCGCAGCGGCAAGGCGGTCGTGGTCGAGAGTTTCGGCCTCGCCGGCTTCGGCTATCATGCCCGCGACGAGTTCATCGACACCAACTCGATCGTGCCGCGGCTCTATCTGATGAGCCGGATGCTGATCGAGCAGGGCAAGATCAAGTAGGACGGCGCCGGGCCGGATCGTTTTCTCGAAAAACAACCCCATGCACAGTAGACGGCGCGAGCGATATCAATAGCTTAGCGCGTTTCGAAATGAGAGGCGGCCATCCTATGGTACCGCTTGACGCCCTCAGCCGCACCGCGTAGCTTCGAATACGGAATTCCGTATTCCGTTTTCAGGTGCCGCGGAGCTGCCGGCGTGATCCCTCTCGACCCACTCCCGAACTTGATCGACCAGGTCTATGCCCGGATCCTGGAGGCGATCTCCGACCGCACCCTGCCCCCTGGCCAGCGCATCCGGCAAAACGAGCTCGCCGACAGGCTCGGCGTGTCGCGCCAGCCGGTGTCGCACGCGCTGCATTTGTTGCACCGGCAGGGCCTCGTCGCCGAGAGCGGCAAGCGCGGCTTTGAGGTCACCCAGCTCGACCCGTCACGTATCCGCCAGCTTTACGAGGTGCGCGGCGCCATCGATGCACTCGCCGCCCGGCTTGCTGCCGAACGTGCAGGCACGGACGCGGCGGGTCGCGCGCGGCTGGAGGCGGCGCTTGCCGCCGGACGCCCCATCGACCGTAACACGACGCTGGCCGAACTCATCGGGCTCGACGTCGATTTTCATCGCGCGATCTACCAGATCGCCGGCAATCCCGTGATCGAGGAGACGATGGCGCCGCAATGGCCGCACATGCGCCGCTCGATGGCGACCGTGCTGTCCGAGCTCGACTATCGCGCCAGCGCCTGGGCGGAGCATGCCGATATCGCCAAGCACATTCTCGCGGGCGATGCGAACGCTGCCGAACGCGCGGCGCTGGCCCATGCGCAGACGGCGGGACGGATGACCGAAGAGAGATTGAGGGCGACGGAAGAGGTTGCGGCGTAACCACAAACGCCGTCATTCCGGGGCACGCGAAGTGTGAGCCCGGAATCTATTGAGCGGCAGAGATTGTGGATGAATGGATTCCGGGTTCGGTCCTGCGGACCGCCCCGCAATGACAACAATAAACAACAGGAGGACGACCCATGAAACTGTCTCAAGAGCAATTGGAGTTCTTCCACCGCGAGGGCTGGCTGTTCCTGCCCGAATTGTTCAGCCAGGAGGAGGTCGGTCTGCTCGCGCGAGAGGCGGTCGGCATCTATGACACCAACCGGCCGGAGGTCTGGCGCGAGAAGAGCGGTGCGCCGCGCACCGCCTTTGCCGCACATCTCTACAACGAGGCCTTCCGCATCCTGGGCGCACATCCGCGCATGATCGAGCCGGTCGAGCAGCTCTTCGGCGAACCGGTCTACATGCACCAGTTCAAGATCAACGCGAAATCGGCCTTCACCGGCGACGTCTGGCAGTGGCACCAGGATTACGGCACCTGGAAGCGCGACGACGGCATGCCGGAGCCGCGCGCGATGAACATCGCGATCTTCCTCGACGAGGTGATGCCGATCAACGGCCCCCTGATGCTGGTGCCGCGCAGCCAGAACGCCGGCGATCTCGAAGCCTCGCATGACCTCGCCACCACCTCCTATCCGCTGTGGACGCTGGACGAGGACACCGTGACACGCCTCGTCAAGCAGGGCGGCATCGTGGCGCCCACCGGCAAACCCGGCGGCATGCTGATGTTTCACGGCAATCTCGTGCACGGCTCGGCCGGCAACATCACGCCCTACCCGCGCAAAATCGTGTATTTGACGCTGAATGCGGTCTCGAACTACATCCGCACCCCGACGCGGCCGGACTACATCGCGCATCGCGATTTCACACCGATCAAGACGGTGGAGGACGACGCGCTGCTGCGGCTCGCGCGTGCGCCGCGGCAGGCGGCGGAGTAGGATGTAGGATGCTCTCATGCCCCGGACGCAGCGCAGCACGTCAGTGATGCGCTGCTGAGCCGGGGCCCACCGACACGGAATTCCCTTACACTGGGTCCCGGCTCTGCGGAGCAGCACTTCGTGCTGCTCCGCGTCGGGGACACGATCATTCCGCAGGACATATCCCCATGAACCTCTTCCGTCTCCTCCAGGCCCGCGCGTCCGCCGGCGAGCCGGTTCGTGTCGCGCTGATCGGCGCCGGAAAATTCGGCTCGATGTTTTTGGCGCAGGTGCCGCACACGCCGGGGCTGGAAGTGCCTGTCATCATCGACATCGATTGCGACCGCGCCCGCGAGGCGTGCCGCATCGTCGGCTGGGACTCGACGCGCATCGCCGCGACCACCTTCACCGATGACGGTGTGCGCGCTATTGCCGGCGGTGCGATGGACGTGGTGGTGGAGGCGACCGGAAATCCCGCCGCCGGCATCACGCATGCGCGCGCTGCGATTGCGGCGGGCAAGCATATCGTGATGGTCAATGTCGAAGCCGACGTGCTGGCGGGCCCCCTGCTCGCAGAGGAAGCGCGAAAAGCCGGCGTCGTCTATTCGCTCGCCTATGGCGACCAGCCGGCGCTGACGGCGGAGATGGTGGATTGGGCGCGGGCCACTGGCTTCCGCGTCGTTGCCGCCGGCAAGGGCACAAAATATCTGCCGGCCTATCATGACGTGACGCCTGATGGCGTCTGGCAGCATTACGGCCTCACTCCGGGCGAAGCGCAGTCGGCCGGCATGAATCCGCAGATGTTCAACTCCTTCCTCGACGGCACCAAATCGGCGATCGAGATGGCCGCGATCGCCAATGCCTGCGCCCTCGACGTGCCCGCGGACGGCCTGCTGTTTCCGCCCTGCGGCGTCGACGATCTGCCACATATCATGCGGCCGCGCTCACGCGGCGGCGTGCTGGAGCGAGCGGGCGTGGTGGAAGTGGTGTCCTCGCTCGAGCGCGACGGCCGGCCGGTGTTTCGCGACCTCCGCTGGGGCGTCTATGTCGTGCTGGAGGCACCGAACGATTATGCTGCCGATTGCTTCAGGCAATACGGCCTGAAGACCGACGCCAGCGGGCGCTTCGCGGCCATGTACAAGCCCTATCATCTGATCGGCCTCGAACTGAACATCTCGGTGCTGTCGGCGGCGCTGCGGAGCGAGCCGACCGGACAGGCCACAGGCTTCCGCGGCGACGTCGCGGCCGTGGCAAAACGCAATCTGCGCGCCGGCGAGATGCTGGATGGCGAAGGCGGCTACACGGTGTGGGGCAAGCTGGTGCCGGCGGCCGCGAGCTTGAAGGCCGACGCGCTGCCGATCGGTCTGGCGCATCGTGTGAAGCTGAAACATGACGTCGCGCATGGCGCGATGGTGCGCTGGAGCGACGTCGAGTTCGATGCGGGCAACGAGACGGTGAAGGCGCGCAAGGCCATGGAGGACGCGTTCGCAGCGCAGCATTGAGGGCGTCGCCGGCAGCGCAACCAAAGTGCGCTTGCTTTGCTGCGGCCCTTTCGTCATCCTGACCGCGATCCGGAATTCGAATTTCGGACGCCAAGAAACGTCGGCCACCGGCGAAGACAAAGCGACGTCAAGATCGCAATCCCCTCGTCGAGGACTCGACATCACAGGAGGGAAACGCATGGAACGTCGTAAATTCCTGACGGCGGGCGGGCTGGGCCTCGCCGCAAGCGCAGTCGCAGCGCCAGCTGTCGCGCAATCGATGCCCGAGGTGAAATGGCGCCTGGCGGCGAGTTGGCCGAAATCTCTGGATACGCTGTATGGCGGCTGCGAATATTTCTGCAAACGCGTCGCCGAGATCACCGACAATAAATTCCAGATCCAGCCCTTCGCCGCCGGCGAAATCGTGCCGGGCCTGCAAGTGCTCGACGCGGTCTCGAACGGTACGGTCGAGATCGGCAATACCGCACTGTATTATTACTGGGGCAAGAATCCCGCCTTCACCTTCGGCACATCGCTGCCATTCGGGCTCAACACGCGCCAGCACATCTCTTGGCTATTGTGGAACGGTGGTCAGGAGATGCTGAACGATCTCTTGAAGGAGCATAACGCGATCGGCGTGCCCACAGGTTCGACCGGCGCCCAGATGGGCGGCTGGTTTCGCAAGGAGATCAAGACCATCGATGATCTCAAGGGACTGAAATTCCGCGTCGGCGGGTTTGCCGGCACCATCATCTCGAAGCTCGGTGGCGTCCCGCAGCAGATCGCGGCAGGCGACATCTACCCCGCGCTCGAGAAGGGCACGATCGACGCGGCCGAATGGGTGGGCCCCTATGACGACGAGAAGCTCGGCTTCGTCAAGGTGGCGAAGTACTATTATTATCCGGGCTGGTGGGAAGGCACCGGCCAGGGCCACAACATCATGAATCTCGAGAAGTGGAATGCGCTGCCCAAGCATTATCAGGCGGCCATTTCGAGTGCATCGCTCGATACCTTCACCTGGGTGACCGGCAAGTACGATGCGGTCAACCCACCAGCACTCAAGCGGCTGCTCGTTGCCGGCGCCATCCTCAAGCCCTTCCCGCAAGAAGTGCTCGAGAGCTGTTATACGGCGGCCGGGGAGGTCTACGCCGACCTCGCCAAGAACAATCCGCATTTCGGCAAGATGTATGCGAGCCTCACCGCCTATCGCAGCGAGTCGCTGGCCTGGATGCAGGTCGCCGAGCTCAGCTTCGACAGCTTCATGATGCGGATGCGGACGCGGACGTAGCTGCATCGCGCTGCAAACAGCTAAAACGACGAAAGCCCCGGAGATGTTTCCGGGGCTTTTGCGTTTGTCCATCGACCCGACCAGTCACTGCGTCGTCCTCGACAAGCGAGCATAGCAAGTGCCGATCCAGGCCCATGACCGCAGAAGCAAATTTGCGGAGACTCGTGATTGCCAGTTCGCCCGACGACGACTTTTCGGTAATGAGTCCGGGCTTTCGCCAGGACGATGCAGGAAACTCGCTCAATTCTCGTCGTCACCGAGCGCGGCGACCAGCTTGT